>JBAUOX010000117.1:0-1558 GCA_049579985.1 Isosphaeraceae bacterium
AGAGTTAGGTATGGTGTCCCCGGAACTCTCCATAGAGTTAGGTATGGTGCCCCCGGAACTCTCCATTGGTGGAACGGCTGCCCCCGAGTCGCGTGTCGGATTTTAACGAGGAGTTACGGCGAGATCGCTGGCCCACCACCCCGCAATCCGTCATGAACCAAGGATTTTTGGTTGACCGGCCGAGTTACCCTCGTATCTAATCTATCCTCAAGTCGGTGGCCCGCTCACGATGAGCGAGCCCAGCCTGGACACGAAGGCCTCACCGTGCGAACTGTTCGCATGGGCGGGATTCTTTCTTTCGTTTTTGGGAGATGCTGCCATGGGATCGGTCGACGAGGAGACGATCAAGGCGTCCTTGGCCCGGATCAACGCCGGGCTGCAAAGCGTGGGTAGCCCGAAAATCTTCGAGCAATACCAACATGGCGTGTACCTGAATCAGCCCTTCGGGCGCTCTGAGCACGCGCACCAGGTCGCGTATGCGCTGGGCGAGGGACAGGGATATGCTCGGGTTGAGCAGGACAAGGGCCCCGATCAAAACGATCAATTTTGGGTCAGGCTCCTCAAGCCCAACGAGATTACTGATGACATGCTACCGATCGCCACCGGCGTCATGGACCAGATGCGTAGGCTTGAGCACGATGTGCATCAGAAGCCCGAGCCTGCTGAACCTCAGTCCGAAGACATACCCACCCCAACGCCCACAGGAGAGGTCGTCAGCACGGCCTCACTCAAGGTGGTCGAGCTCCGGGAGAAGAGCGCCCAATTGCCGGGCTACGCGTATGCTGGCGGCCAGCAGCTGAATACGATATTCGAGGTCGGTGACGGAGGTGGCGCCAAAGCCGTGGCGATCAAGGGCATTCGCAGCCAGCGCGATGCCATGTTGGAGTTACATTCCGACGGACACGTGGCGATCCATGTGGATGCGGCCGATGCCTTGGGAGGCATCCGTGACTACACCAGGTACCTGACCACGCGCGATGACCGGAACCTGTCCCAGGCAGGCGGGCCGCTCGTTGTCGAGTTCACCAAGGAAGAGCTCGCCAACGTAGCTTCGATCAGCACCGTGGATGCCGGGCAATTCGGTAGACGAACGGTCATCACCTACAATGACAACCGTTCGCTGAATGTCATGGCCGGAGACGTTCGGATCGCCTTGAAAACTGGTGATGACGAAATCACCATACCCGTTTCTGCTTCGGGAGAAACCCTATCCACCTTACGCGCGAACCATCCTGAATAAGGACGTCAAGAAACTCTCCGAAAGGCCCGGGAAAGTGGTCGGAAGTTTCTGACGGGAAATGAGCTGCGACCACCGCAGGTCGAAGGTGGTCGCGACCTATATATCTGCAATGGGTTGCGGCGGAAAATACGACTCTTTTCGAGACTGTAGCAAGGCTACCGGGGCCAATTCGTGATCTCGCCCGAGAAATACCGGGGAACATGGCTCTGGACCTCGTGGGATGATGTTCGGCTTACCCCCTGTTCGGCTTGTGGCCGATTTCAGAGCCTCGGCGATGGGAATCAAGCCCAAGTCGCCCGGTAGCGTTGCTACAGTCTC
>JBAUOX010000118.1:0-2879 GCA_049579985.1 Isosphaeraceae bacterium
TGCGACAAGCCTCCTTTCGGAGTATGTGCAACCCTTCGCTACTGATCGACCGAGAGGCTGGGGATTAGGGTGGCGTCTCCAGCGTCGTTGACCCTGCCACGGGCCAGTCGATTCAGTTGCCTTCAGACGGCCCGTCTTACGACGGACCTTGGCCAAGCGAGTCTCGCGTTTAACTCAGTGTTTCGGGTGTGGCGAGCACCCTAGTCCTCCAAGCCCCTAGCTTTAGCTATGGGGTGCTTGACCTTCCCGCTCCCAAACTTGCATCTGCCAACCGAGTTACCAGGACTTCATGTTTAGACGCACTTGAAATCCCTGTACGAAGCAGGCTTTCGGTATATTCTATTCTAACAGAAATCTCCCGCCGTTGCATCGGCCTGTTCCTGAAAACCGCAGTTCGATCCGGCTGGTGGCCGTCGTCGATCGTCCAGGAAAGACTCTGAATTCACCGGGTGTTTGGATAGAATTGAGGCATTGAACGTCACGGGCCGTTTGCGAATCAGGAGACACCAGTGGTGGACTCAACCGAAATGAAGGCCGATCCGGTTCACCAGGCGGAGCGACGCTCTGGTTCACCGAGCCGGCAGCCGATTGACGATCTGCCGCAAGCCGGAGCGGCTGGTGGAAACGGGCAAGTCGCGGCTGACCACGCCGGCAGGTTCGACGTCGAGGAAGTCCGTGCTGCCTTCCCTGCTCTGCGGCAGGAAGTCAGCCCGGGAGTTCCGCTGATCTACCTCGACTCGGCGGCGACCAGCCTCAAGCCTCAACAGGTCGTCCAGGCGGTTCTCGACTTCATGACGATCTACCCGGCCAACGTCCACCGTGGCTTGCATACCTTGAGCGAGCGCGCCACGGAGGCCTTCGAGGGGGCCAGGGACAAGGTCGCCCGGCTGCTCGGGGTCGAGGACTCGGGGCAGATCATCTTCACGCGGGGAACGACCGAGGCGATCAACCTCGTCGCCCAGAGCTGGGGACGTGCCACGCTGAAGCCGGGCGATGCGATCGTCCTCAGTGAACTCGAGCATCATTCCAACCTCGTCCCCTGGCAGATGCTGGCTCGAGAGAGGGACGTCGAGCTGAAGTATGTCGAGCTGACGGATGACGCCCGGCTCGACCTCGACGCGCTCGATGCCGCGCTGACCGACCGGGTGCGCCTGGTCGCGGTGACCGGGATGTCGAATGTCACCGGCACGATTCCGCCGCTGGAGCGGATCGTCGAAATGGTTCACGCACGCGGGGCCCGCGTCCTGGTTGACGCGGCCCAGAGCCTGCCTCATCATCGCCTGAACTTCGGCCGGCTGGGGGTCGATTTCGTGGCTTTCTCGGGACACAAGCTTTTCGGGCCGACGGGAATCGGCGTACTCTACGGCAAGCGAGAGCTGCTCGAGGCCATGCCACCGGTGAGCTTCGGCGGCAGCATGGTCGTCCGCGTCGACCGCCAGCGGGCCGAATGGAACGAGATCCCCTGGAAGTTCGAGGCCGGCACACCGCCGATCGCCGAGGCCATCGGGCTGGGCGCCGCGATCGATTACCTGAGCCAGTTCTCCGCCCAGGAGCTCGCCGACCACGAGCGGGGGCTGCTGACGCATGCCCATGACGTCCTTGGCCAGATCGCGTCCCTCCGGATCCTCGGCCCGGCCGATCCGGAACAGAAAGGGGCGATCGTGAGCTTCACGATGGAGGGAACTCATCCGCACGACCTGGCACAGCTTCTCGACCGCCACGGCATTGCGATCCGCGCGGGACATCATTGCGCCATGCCCCTGCATGTGCGTCTAGGAATACCGGCCTCCGCGCGCGCCAGCTTTTCCATGTACAATACAATTGCTGAGATCGACCGGCTTGGCGTGGCCCTCGAGTCGATCAGGCTGCTCTTCCGGCGCCACTCCCACGGACAGGTGGCGCCGCGGCCGGCCACCCACGCAGCGACGGAGTTCCCGAATGGATGACCCTCTCTATCGCGAGGAGATCCTCGACCATTACTATTCCTCACCCCACCGCGGACACCTCGAGTCTCCCGACCTGGTGTCCGACTTGGACAACCCCCTTTGCGGCGACCAGGTTCACCTCGAGCTCAGCCTGGGCGCCGATGGGCGGATCGACCAGATGCGCTTCGACGGCCACGGCTGCGTGATCAGCCAGGCCGCGACTTCGCTGCTGGCCGACCGCGTGGAAGGCGCCACACTTGACGAGGTCCGCCAGATCACCCCAGTCGATGTGGTGAAGCTGCTCGGTGTGCCCCTTTCACCAACCCGGATGAAATGTGGTCTGCTCGGCTGGAAGGCACTTCAGAACGCAGTCGCCGAGCCAGGACCAGCCAGGGAATGAGCCCCAGATAAGTCCGTCGAACATAACCCCCTCGGTAGGCGATCTTCGGGAGGGCGAGGCCCTGCCGAGCCCCCTGGCAAGGCTCGGCAGTGGCCTCGCCTTGGGCTGCTGCAAAGTTGCGGTTGACGCATGTTTTCTTTCCTCTCGGATTGATTGCGCTGGTTCGGGCAGGGCCTCCCGACCCCGCCGTTCGGCCGACCGGAGGTTTCCAGGTGACGCACCGACGGTCGGGGACTCGTTCGGCGAGGGTCTCCTGGACCCGCCATTCGGCTGAGCGGAGGTCTCCACGTGACGCGCCAACGGTCGGGGGCTGGGAGAGCTGCGGTCGCAGAGGACGGGGGCTCAGGAGACCACTGCCCGAACCAGCTACCGACAGAGATTGTTCGTCGAGCACGACTTCGCTGAATTATCGGGGTCCACCGTCGATGTCGCGCTGAGTTGGGTATCCATGGCCTGAACAGATGAGCCGTAAATTGTCTAGAAAAGTCCGAGAAACGCGGAGTTCATACAGCCGGAAACGGTCCGAGCCCAAAACCACAGGCTGCTTACGACAG
>JBAUOX010000119.1:0-2343 GCA_049579985.1 Isosphaeraceae bacterium
CCGCCGCCAGGCGGTCGAGGTTGGGCGTCTCGATCCAGGCGTTGCCGTAAGCACCCAGAAACCCCAGGTGCAAGCTGTTGCAGACCACGACGATGACGTTCATGGGCCTTATTGTAACCAAGCCGCGCCCGGGGTCCAGCGCTGAGACCGCGCTGTGGGTTCTGGCGACCCTCGGAGTGACACGTTACCCTGACGTGTCAGAGGATCGATCGTGTTCCCGGGCGTTTTCGACTTCCGAAGACCGCGCCGGGGTTTTGCCACGGGACGAAAGACATCATGGGTCTCAGACTTCACGTGCTGGCTGCGTTCGCGTTCCTGCTCCTGGGGATCGGTGCCGGCTCTGCGCTGGCGCAGGGCGACCTCAACGTCCTTTTCGCGCCCTCGGCGGCCGACGCTCCCACCCGGGTCTTCACGGCGCGGAAGATCCTCACCATGGAACCAGCGAATCCGACGGCCACGGCGGTGGCCGTGGCGGGCGACCGCATCCTGGCCGTCGGCTCGCTCGAGGAAGTGCAGAAGGCCCTGGCCGACCGCCCCTTCGGCCTGGACGAGCGATTTGCCGGCAAGATCTTGATGCCTGGCCTGATCGAGCAACACCTGCACCCGATGCTGGGCGCCCTCTGCCTTTCAGTCGAGGTGATCGCGATCGAGGACTGGGAGCTGCCCGGCCGGACCATCAAGGCGGCCGCGACCCGCGACGAATACTTCGCGCGGCTGCGTCAGGCCCACGCCGCGCTCGCAGACCCCAAGGAATTCCTCTTCACCTGGGGATACCACCAGCTCTGGCACGGACCAATCTCCCGCAAGGAGCTGGACGCCGTCAGCAACACCCGGCCGATCGTCGTCTGGCACCGCTCGGTGCATGAGTTCTTTCTGAACACCGCCGCGCTCGCGGCGCTGGGCCTCACCAGGGCGTCGCTGGAAGGGCAAGGTCAGGCGAGCCGCCAGTGCGACTGGGACACGGGCCACTTCTACGAGAAGGGACTCGAGCTGATCACCAAGCCCCTGCTCCCCAGGCTGGCCACGCCCCACCGTCTGCGAGCGGGCCTGGAAATGCTGGTCAAGTACCTGCATGGCTGTGGCGTCACGGCGATCAACGAGCCGGGCGCGATCATGACGCCCGAGCTGCTGGCGCTCTACCAGTCCGTCCTGGGCGCCGAGAGCACGCCGTTCTCGTCGCTTTTCATCCCTGATGGCCGGTCGATCTTCGACCGTTACGGCGAGGACGATTCGATCTCTGCGACCGAGAAGGTCGTCGCGCTGGCGCCGTCGGGAAAGGTTGCGTTCCTGGCCAACCAGATCAAGCTGTTCGCCGACGGCGCGATCGTTTCCCAGCTCATGCAGATGAAGGGGGGATACACGGACGGCCACAAGGGGGAGTGGATCGCGACGCCCCAGGAGATCCGTGCGGCCACCAAGCTCTACTGGGACGCCGGCTACCAGATTCATATCCACGTCAACGGCGACCTCGGCCTGGACGTGGTGCTCGACGCGCTCGAACGCTGCATGCGTGAGAATCCGCGGTACGACCATCGCTCGGTCCTGGTCCACTTCGGCAACTCGACCGAGGAACAGGTCGCCCGGATCGCCCGCCTGGGGGCCATCGTGAGCGCCAACCCCTATTACCCCACAGCCTTCGCCGATCGCTACGGCAAGGTGGGCCTGGATCCCGAGCGCGCCGACCAGATGGTGCGGCTTGGTGCACTTGCCCGTCGCGGCGTGCCGATCTCGCTCCACTGCGACCTGCCCATCGCCCCGGCCAGCCCGCTCTTTCTCGCCTGGTGCGCCGTCAATCGCACCACGGCCTCGGGCCGGATCGCCGGCGAGGACCAGCGAATCAGCGTCGAACAGGCCCTCCGCGCGATCACGATCGAAGCGGCCTACTCGTGGCGGATGGAGCAAGAAATGGGATCCATCGCCCCCGGCAAGGTCGCCAATTTCGCCGTCCTCCAAGACGACCCGATGACGGTGGACCCCATGAAGCTCAAGGACATCGCCATCTGGGGAACCGTCTTCGAGGGGAAGGTGCATCCGGTCAAGTAGGATTGATGTACGATTGGCTCTTCCGGTGTTCCGGGCGGTTGGTGTTGAATGGTTCGCCGTAAATTGCTTTTCAGCAACGACTTATGGCGGAAGGCTGGCCATTCTGTTTGCCGGACGCAAGTTACTGAGATCAAGTAACTTACGATGAATCTTAGAGAACAGCCGCCCGGAACACCGGAAGAGCCTTCGTGCCAGGTCAGCGAGGTGGTTTGGCCAAGGTGCTTCCCGCAGGTCAGCGTGATTACAGCTCGATCCGGCTCTCGCGGCACGCGCTGGAGCGATTTGTGGAACGGTTCGGGG
>JBAUOX010000120.1:0-2752 GCA_049579985.1 Isosphaeraceae bacterium
CCCTGGTCATTGTCTCGGGCTCAGGGGGCGGGGCGAGAATGCACGAAGGGATCTTTTCCCTGATGCAGATGGCCAAGATCTCGACGGCTCTGGGACGTTACCGTCGGGAAGGCGGCCTGTTCATCAGTGTACTCACCCATCCCACCATGGGCGGGGTTGCGGCCAGCTTCGCGTCCCTGGGTGATATCATCGTCGCGGAACCGAAGGCGTTGATCGGATTCGCCGGCCCCCGCGTCATCGAGCAGACGGTGCGCGTGCAATTGCCCCAGGGTTTCCAGACCAGCGAGTTCCTGCTGGAACATGGCTTCATCGACCGGATCGTGCACCGCCGCGACCTGAGAAGCATGATCGCCCAGCTCATCGATTACGCCATGCCTTGAGCCTCGCTATCACGAAGGTTTCGAACTCGCGGTAGGGCGGCCGCGACCGTCCTGCCCGATCAGCTTCAAGAGCAGATTGTCCTGCGGGTAAGGATGTCCCTTGTACTGGCGGAACGCCTCGGCCTTCTCGACACCGATCTCCCTGCCCCGCTGGGCAGCCCACCTCGACTGACTTTCCAGATACTCGTCCATGCCATGCTGCCGTAGCAGCCACGCGCGCTGGCTGGCATGGCACGCGAGCATCCGCTCCTTGGTCTGGAAGACCTTGGTCACGTCGACGTGGAAGTCGACCGCCACGGGCCCACGCTCGGGGTCAGCGCCTTCAATGGGATCGACATAATAAAGATGCGGAATCCCTCGCAGCGGAGGGGCCGGGTCCCACTGCCGGGTGGCGTAGTTCGGGCACGACGCTCCGAAACAAGCGTCGCGTACCAGCCGGCTGGTCATCTCATGGTCGCAGTGGTAATCGGCCGGCGGCGCGGTCAAGATCAGATCGGGCCGGGTCCGACGCAGAGCTTCGACAACCCTCCGGCGCGAGTCGTCATCGTTGAAGATGGCCAGATCACGAAACTCCAGGCAGAGATAGTCGGCTCCGAGGAGCGCCGCCGATGCACGCGCCTCCCCGCGCCGGATCTCGGCGATGGTCGCGCAGTCGTGCTCGGCGCTGCCGCAGTCTCCAGGGGTCATCGTCGCGATCGTCACCTCGCTTCCCGCTTCTCGGAGCAAGGCCAAGGTGCCCGCGCACTGAAACTCGACATCGTCGGGATGGGCGTGAATGGCCAGAACACGAATCGTTGTAGACATGGCAATGATGCTCCACGTCGGAAGAGAACAGGTCGACCCACTCCCTGACATGTACTGCCTGCCAGACCACGACTCCAGACCAACGCGACACCTGAGCGAACCTGGCCAGCCGGCTTTCGAGCAAAATTCTGAAAAGTCCACGAAAAATGTTCTCGCGTGCGCTAGACAACCTGTGTACATTAGCAACCAAAGAGTCAGGTAGTGTTCGTTCGTGTGCCAGGCGATTCGCAGGCGCACACGCAGTCTATCCCGGATGAAGAAACCCGAGCCGACAGGAGTTTACCGATGGCCGACATGAATTCACTGACACCCAGGCAGCGCGAGATCTACACTTTCATCCGCAGCAAGATTCAAGGGCGGGGCTACGGGCCTACGGTCCGTGAGATCGGGGTAAACTTCCAGATCAAGAGCCCCAACGGCGTGATGTGCCATCTCAAGGCCCTGCAGAAGAAAGGGCTGATCCACCGCGAGCCGAACATGTCGCGGGCCATCCAGTTGCTCGAGGACTCGCCGACCGGCCGCCCCATCGGCGTGAAGATGGTCGGTCGGATCGCCGCCGGTCAGCCCATCGAGGCGATCGAGCAACACGACGAGCTCACGTTTTCGGAGTGGACGGAGAACGGCGACAAGTTCGCTCTGCGGGTTTCCGGAGATTCGATGATCGAGGAGCACATCGCCGATGGCGACTTCGTGATCATCAAGAAGCAGGAGCAAGCGCGCGACGGCCAGATCGTCGCGGTGCGGGATGACGAGGGCGAGGCCACGCTCAAGAAGCTCTACCGCGAGAAGGGAACCAACCGGTTCCGGCTCGAGCCGGCCAATCGCACCATGAAGCCGATTTTCCGCGATCACGTGAATGTCCTCGGAGTTCTCGTGGGAGTGGTCCGGAAATACTGAGACTCGCGCTTGACGGTTGCTGGCAAGAGGCCGATCATAGGCAGCCGATCTCCGGGCAGCGCCGGCTCCTACGAGTTATCAGTCGTAGGGGCCGACCCTGTGAGCGCACGCTCCCTGCCCCGATCCCCCTGAACTTGAAGGGTCAAGTCATGGAACCGGACGCCTCGGCCCCTGCCGACCTGGTCAGGCTTTTCACCGACGGCGCCTGCAGCGGCAATCCGGGCCCGGGCGGCTGGGCCTACATCCTTCAGCACCCGGCAACCGGACAGCAGCGCGATGCCTCGGGCGCGGAGCACGAGACGACCAACAACCGCATGGAGCTTGCCGGCGTGATCGAGGGGCTGGCCACGCTCAAGTGCCGCTGCCGCGTGGAGCTCGTCACCGACAGCCAGTATGTGGCCAAGGGCATCCGCGAGTGGCTGCCCAACTGGAAACGCCAGGGCTGGCAACGCAAGGAGGGGGGCAGGTTCAAGCCGGTCATGAACGTCGACCTCTGGAAGAGGCTCGACGAACTACTCGCCCAGCACGATGTCCACGTGACGCACGTCCTGGGCCATCGCGGCCATCCCGAGAACGAAGCTTGCGATCGGATGGCCGTCGAAGCGTACAAGGCGCTGGGCGGCAGAAAACGAAAACCCTCGTAAGGTCGAGGCTTCGTCACTTCCAGAACC
>JBAUOX010000121.1:0-3709 GCA_049579985.1 Isosphaeraceae bacterium
ACCGGCAATCCCGTCGGCGAACAGAAAACGCGGCCGCTCACTTCGATGACGCCGGCGTGAGAAACAGATCACCACGGCCACGCCGGTGTCCTTGTCACGAGCCGGCCGGAAGGCCGAGAGCGTGGGATGGGTGATCCTCGACTGCATCAATGACGAGTCGAGATCGTTCTATCAGAAAGATGAAGGCAGCATGGCCCAATGACACGGGCCGAGAACTTCCGTGTGCATTTGCTGGAAGCTCTCGGCCCAAGGGTTTAGAGCGGTTGCCGGGAAAAAGGCCCGGCCTCGTTCCATGATGAACGGTGCGGGCCGGGCCGGGCTCGAGTTTTCACGAGCAGCCCATGCTGTTGCCGCAGTTGAAGCAGCGGTAGCAGGTGCCGCAGCGGACGGTGAGAGCGCCGCAATTGTCGCAGGCGGGCGCGTCGCTCTGGAAGTGGGCGAACTGGCGGTCCTGCTCGCTCAGACCGTCGGCGAGGGGAGTTTCCGAAACCGCTGCCGGCGGCTGCGCGGCAGCCTGCTGGTAGGCCCTGGCACCCATGACGGCCTCGGCGTGCTCGAGGTCGGCGATGGTGGCCGAGCGAACGCCGTTGACCTCGAGCACGGGAGTGCCGGCCGGCGCCGGTTCCGACTCGTCGGCCCCAGGTCGCCTGGGAGCATTGGCCTCGCGGTAGCCGGGGATGAACGCCATGCCCATCCAGCGGAAGATGTAGTCGGCGATGCTCTTGGCGATCGGGATGTCCGGGTTCTTGGTGAACCCGGCCGGCTCGAACCGGCTATGGGCGAACTTGTTGACGAAGACCTCCAGCGGCACGCCGTACTGCAGGCCGATCGAGATGGCCGTCCCCAGCACGTCCATCAGGCCGCCGATCGTCGAGCCCTCCTTGGCCATCGTGATGAACAGCTCGCCGGGCCGGCCGTCGGGGTAGAATCCGACGTTGATGTATCCCTCGTGACCCTGGATGTCGAACTTGTGGGTCACGCTCCTGCGCGTGTGCGGCAAGCGCTCGCGCCGGGGCTGGTAGATGATCTGAGGCGCTGGCGGGGCCGGCTCGGCCAGGGCCGCCGGGGTCTCCTTCTCCTTCTCCTTGGACTCATTCTTGGTGGAGACGGGCTGGCTTCCTTTCGAGCCGTCGCGGTAAATGGCCAGAGCCTTGAGGCCGAGCTTCCAGCCTTCCAGGTAGGCGCCGCGGATGTCTTCGACGGTGGCCTCATGGGGCACGTTGCAGGTCTTGGAGATCGCGCCGGAGAGGAACGGCTGCACGGCGGCCATCAGCTTGAGGTGGCCGCGGAAGTGGATGCTGCGGCCTCCTTGCGGTGGAGCGAAGGCGCAGTCGAAAACCGGCAGGTGCTCGTCCCGCAGTCCCGGCGCCTGTTCGATCGTGTCGTGCTCGTCGATGTGGTCGAGGATGCCCCGGATCGTGGGCTCGTCATAGCCCAGCTTCCGCAGGGCCATGGGAACGGTCCGGTTGACCATCTTGAGCATGCCGCCGCCGGCCAGTTGCTTGTACTTGACCAGGGCGATGTCCGGCTCGATGCCGGTCGTGTCGCAGTCCATCATGAAGGCAATCGTGCCGGTCGGGGCCAGCACGGTCGCCTGGCTGTTGCGATAACCGTGCTTGCGGCCGTGATCGAGGCACTCGGCCCAGACCGCGCCGGCCGCGGCCCGCAGATCAGCCGGGGCCGAGGAGTCGATCGCAAGGGCGGCGGCGCGGTGCATCTCCATGACCTTGAGCATCGGCTCGCGGTTCAGCGCGAACCCGTCGAACGGACCGACGTGCGCCGCGTGCTCGGCGCTGGTCAGGAAGCACTGACCGTGCATGATCGCCGTGATCGCCTCGGCCAGAGACCGGCCCGCGTCCGAGTCATACGGCAGGCCGCCGCCCATCAGCAGACTGCCGAGATTGGCAAAGCCCAGCCCGAGTGGTCGAAACCGATGGCTGTTCTGCGCGATCTTCTCGGTCGGGTAACTGGCGTGGTCAACCAGGATTTCCTGGGCCGTGATGAAGATTCGCACTGCCGCCCGGAACCGCTCGGCGTCGAAGCCGCCGTCCTCGCGGCAGAACTTCATGAGGTTCAGCGAAGAGAGGTTGCAGGCCGAATCGTCGATGAACATGTACTCGCTGCACGGGTTGGAAGAGTTGATCGGCGCGGTGTTGGGGCAGGTGTGCCAGCGCTGGATCGTGTCCTCGTACTGGACGCCGGGATCGCCGCACAGCCAGGTCCCCAGGGCGATCTTGTCGAGCAACATCTTGGCCTTGTAGGTCTGCATGGGACGGCCGGTCGTGACCGCTCGGGTCGTCCATTCCTGGTCGTTCTCGGCCGATCGCAGGAAGGCGTCGCTGCAGCGGACCGAGAGATTGGCGTTCTGGAACATCACGGAGCTGTAGGCTTCGCCGTTGAAGTTGGCCTCGTAGCCCGCGCGGATCAAGGCCTGGGCCTTGGCTTCCTCTTTGGTCTTGCACTCGATGAACTCGAGGATGTCGGGGTGCCAGCATTTGAGGGTCTGCATCTTGGCGGCGCGGCGCGTTTTACCGCCGGACTTGACGACGCTGGCGATCGCGTCGTAAACCCGCATGAAGCTGACCGGGCCGGAGGGCTTGCCCCCGCCCGAGAGCTTCTCCTGGCTGGAGCGGAGGGTCGACAGATCCGTGCCCGTCCCCGAGCCGAACTTGAACAGCATGGCCTCGCTGTGGGCCAGCCGCATGATGCTTTCCATGTCGTCGTTGACGCTCTGGATGAAGCAGGCCGACGCCTGCGGCGTCTGGTAGGCGCTGGTGGCCCGGACGACGGTGCGGGTCTCTTCGTCCCACCGCCAGTTGTTGGCCGGTCCGGCGATCCCGTAGCGGTGATACAGCCCGACGTTGAACCAGACCGGAGAATTGAACGCGCCGTATTGGTTCACGCACAGTGACGTCAGCTCATCGTAGAACCGCTCGCCATCCTCGGGGGTGGCGAAGTAGCCATCATCCCGCCCCCAGTCGGCAATCGTCCGCGTCACGCGGTCGACGAGCTGGCGAACCGAGTACTCGCGCTTCCCCTCCGAGGGACAGCCGTTGCCGCTGGCCACGTCGCCGTAGAAGTACTTGCTGGCGACCACGTTGGTGGCGAGCTGGCTCCAGCCGCGGGGAATCTCGCAATCGGTCTGCTGGAAGATCGTCCGCCCACGCTCGTCCTTGATTTCCGCGGTCCGGAAGTCCCACTCGATCCGGTCAAACGGGCTGACCCCCTCGGTGCTGAAAACCCGGGGAACCTCCATGCCCGTTCGTTTTCGCCCGCGCTCCTTGGAGCCCTCCGTCTCGGTCCCCACCTGTCCCGCGGTGGTCGCCAATCCTGCCCGTTCGCCTACTGTTGCCATGTGCTCCACTCGACTGCAAGTGATTCCCCGAGAATCGGTGGTCGCGACCCATCGACACATGAACTGCACTCAGCAAACGCGATGCCGGCTCAACGCTGCCGCCACGCTGCTCTCTTACCGCCGCTTCGGAGAGTCTACCACTCATTCCATCGCTCGAGTTGCTTTTATTGCCGGACGAGAAATGCGGGAATTCCGAGTTTCCAGGTAACGCCGATTCGTGCGATTTAGCAAACCCTGCCTTTTAACTTTGGCTCATCCTGCGTTTCGGGGGGTTATTCCAAAATGCATGAGCGGAGGGGTATAATCCCGTCCTTGGAACCGGGATTTGGCGGATGGTTTCTCACTAACCAGGAT
>JBAUOX010000122.1:0-2452 GCA_049579985.1 Isosphaeraceae bacterium
GGCGGGGCGGTCGGGCGGTTCTTGATCCGGCCCGTCAACGCCGTGCTGCGCTGGTTCTTCCGCGGCTTTAACCGCGTCTTCGATGGAGTGACCCATCTGTACGGCTGGGCAGTCGGCAAACTGCTCCACCTCAGCCTGGTGGTGCTGCTGGTCTACGGTGGCCTGCTCGTCTCGACCTACTGGGTCTTTCAAAAGGCCCCCACCGGATTCATACCGCAACAGGACCAGGGCCGGTTGATCGTGAACATCCAGTTGCCCGATTCGGCGTCGCTCGAGCGTACCCAGGAAGCCGCGGCGCAGCTCGTGGCGATCGCGCGCGAAACGCCGGGCGTGGCGCATACGGTCGCGATCTCGGGCTTGTCGTTCATCATGCAGGCCAACAGCCCGAACTTCGCTTCCATGTTCATAGTGCTGGACACCTTCGACAAGCGCCAAAGCCCCGAGCTGCGCGACACGGCCATCATGGCCAGATTACGCAAGGAATGGGCGCGGCGCGTCAAGGATGCCAAGGTGACCGTGTACGGAGCATCGCCGATTCCCGGGCTGGGCGTCGCCGGCGGGTTCAAACTCGTCGTCGAGGACCGCGGCAGCCTGGGGCTGGATTCATTGCAGCGCCAGACCGACAACCTCGTTCGCAAGCTTCAAACCGTGCCCGGCCTGACGAGCGTGGCCACCCAGTTCCGATCCAGCACCCCGCAGCTCTGGCTGGATATCGACCGGACCAAGGTCGCGAGCCTGGGCGTCTCTTTCGATGACCTGAACCAGACGTTAACGATGTATCTGGGCTCGCTCTACGTCAACAGCTTCAATTTTTTCGGCCGGCACTGGCAGGTCACCATCCAGGCCGAGGGTCGGTACCGTGACCGGATCGAGGACATCAACCTGTTCCAGGTCAGGAACAGGTGGCAGCAGATGGTCCCGCTGGGCACGCTGATCCAGCCGCGTGAGATCGGCGGCCCGATCTCGGTGACGCGGTACAACCTGTACCAGGCCGCGACCATCAACGGCAACGTGCAGGACGTCAGCACTGGCGTGGCCATCGCCGCGATCGACGACCTGGCCGCCGAGACCTTGCCCCTGACCATGAGAACCGAGTGGACCGAGCTGATGTTCATGCAGATCCGTGCGGGCAACACCGCGATCTACGTTTTCTTGCTGTCAATCCTCTGCGTGTTCATGGCCCTGGCCGCCCTGTACGAGAGCTGGACCTTGCCCCTGGCGGTCATCCTGGTCGTGCCCTTGTGTTTGCTCTGCTCGGTGGCCGGCGTACTTTACACACATCGTGACGTGAACATTTTCGTGCAAATCGGGCTGGTGGTGCTGGTCGGGCTGGCCTGCAAGAACGCCATTCTGGTCGTCGAGTACGCCCGCCAGTTGCACGAGCAGGGCCGCCCGGTCTTCGAGGTCACGCAGGAGGCGTCGCGGCTGCGGCTGCGGCCCATCCTGATGACGTCGTTCGCTTTCGTCTTCGGTGTTCTACCGCTCGTCTTCGCCTCGGGGGCCGGGGCCGAGATGCGGCGGTCGCTGGGGACCGCGGTCTTCAGCGGGATGCTGGGCGTGACGCTCTTCGGCATTTTTCTGACGCCGGTTTTCTTCTACGTGATCCAGGGACTCAGCGAGACCCGGTTGTTCGCGGCCGCGACGACGCGCTGGATCGGCTCGACGGTCCTCGGTGGCCTCGTGGGGCTGGCGAGCGGCTACCTGCTGGCGCGGCTCGGGGTCGCTCGCCTGTCCTGGGCGCTGGCGATCGGCGGTATGGCGGGGGCCCTGGGCGGGCTTGCGGTCCTCGGGGCCCATGGCCAGATCATGCCGAGGCGGTCGGACGTCGAAATCGATCAAGCCTCCTTACACGACCCGGGCGCACCCAGCGGAGCTAAGGACTCATGATTCCGCGTTTCTTCATCGACCGGCCGGTTTTCGCCATCGTGCTCTCGCTGGTCTTCGTGCTGGCCGGTGGAGTGGCCGTGTTCACCCTGCCGGTGGCGCAGTATCCCGAGGTCACGCCGCCCACGGTGCTGGTGACCGCGGTTTACCCGGGCGCCAACGCCCTGACCGTGCGGGACATCGTCGCGGCACCGATCGAGGAGCAGGTCAGCGGCGTCGAAAACATGTTGTACATGTCGTCGACGTCCACCAACGACGGCACTTACAACCTGACGGTGACCTTCAGGCTGGGCATGGACACCGACATGGCCCAGGTGCTGGTGCAGAACCGGGTGTCGCTGGCGCTGCCGGTCATCCCGGCGCTGGTCCAGAACGAGGGGATCACCGTCAAGAAGATGTCACCCAACACGATGATGATCGTGAACCTGGTGTCGCCGGACGGACGGTACGACAGTAACTTTCTGAGCAATTACGCAACGATCTACATCAAGGACGAGCTGGGGCGCCTGGACGGCGTCGCCGGCATCACTTACCTGGGCCAGCGCGACTACAGCCTGCGGGCCTGGCT
>JBAUOX010000123.1:0-6453 GCA_049579985.1 Isosphaeraceae bacterium
AACTGGAAGAGATAGCCACCCAAGATCGTGGCGATTTCGATCTCCCGAGATCCCATGTTCTTCTCCAGGATCTGTCCATCGACCACCTCGTAAAGCATGTCGTCGGGAATGGTCGGGGCGAGCGCGGCCGGTGGCGGGACCGGGGTCATCGATTCGGCGGGGATTGGGGGCATGGCGGGAACAGTGCTCATCCGGGGATCTCCATTCAGCCTTCCGGACAATCGCCGGCCACGAGAACCATATTGTATCACGAACGGTCGCTCTGCCGAGAGGAACCGACCTTCAGGACGTGTTCCCAGGTTCAGATGATCTCTGGCACGATCAATAATCGAGCGGCGACGCCGAATTGACCGTATGGCGCTGCGGGGGATCGGGTGTTCCCGCCTTCGGCGGTCCCCCGGCTGAGCCATCTTCGGGTGGAGATCCTCCGTGGTCGATCTTCGCGTCACGCTCGGTCGCTTGCAGCTCAAGAACCCGGTACTGGTCGCCTCGGGGACCTTCGGCTACGTTCGCGAGATGGCCGGCTTCGTGCATCTGGAGCGGCTTGGCGGAGTCATCCCCAAAACCGTCACCTTCCGGCCCCGCGCGGGCAACCCCACGCCGCGAACGGTCGAGACGGCCTCGGGCATGCTCAACGCCATCGGCCTGGATAACGATGGGATCAGCCACTTTCGCAAGCACCACTTGCCTTACCTGCGAACCGTGGGCACTGCGGTGATCGCCAATATCGCCGGTGAAGACGAGGACCAGTTCGTCGCGATGGCGGAGCTGCTCGGGCAGGAGCCTGGCCTGGCGGCCGTCGAGCTCAACATCTCCTGTCCCAACGTGAGCCACGGCCTGGACCTGGGACTTGACGCGGAGGCGGTCGGCCGGCTGGTCCGACGGGTGAAAAGTGCCTGCCCCTTGCCGATCATCGCCAAGTTGACGCCGAACGTGAGCGACATCGTGCCCATCGCCGCCGCGGCGGCCGAGGCCGGGGCCGACGCGGTCAGCCTGATCAACACCATCAAGGGAATGGCCGTGGACTGGCGGCGAAGACGGCCGGTCCTGTCCAACGACATCGGCGGCCTGAGCGGCCCGGCCATCAAGCCGGTCGCTCTCCGCATGGTCTGGGAAGTCGCGCGGGCACTCCCTCAACTTGCCGTCATCGGAATCGGCGGGATCGCCAGGGCCACTGACGCCCTCGAGTTCATGGTCGCGGGCGCCTCGGCCATTCAGGTCGGAACCGCGACGTTTTACAATCCTCCCGCCTCCGAGAATCTCCTCGATGAGCTGACCGGCCTGCTCGAAGAGACCGGAGTAGCGGCGGTTCGAGACATCATCGGCACGCTACGGTCGAACCGAGTTCGTATCCAGCCCGATTAACCGACGGTTAAATCTCAAGCCTTCACCCCTGGGATAAGGACTGTTCGAATCGCATGGACCCAGCACAAACAACGTGATAGACTATTTGCGGCTACTGGGCAAACCAGGTAAAACTGTGCGGGATTCCGCATCGTTGCGGTTTGCATTCATTTTTGTACAGAATTGCCGATCTGGAGCTCCTCCATGTCCGATGTGACAGCAGCGGTCAATTCCAGTCTCAACTCGGTTTCGGGCACGCTGGACCTGGTCGCTAACGCCGCCAGAAACGGCGCGGCGGATGCGCGCGTGGCAGCCACCAAGGTTCTGTCAAACACCAGCCTGTTCCTCTCTCGCGTCGTTTACCAGACCACGTATACGATCTCGTACGGCGTGGTATTTCCCGCGGCCTTCGTGGCCCGGGCGATTCCTCGGGATAACGCGGCTGTTCGTGGTCTCATCGAGGGAGCACAGGCGGCGAGCCAGCGCGCCGACGCGATTCTGGGCCGCTCTCTGTAAGCACCCGATGCACACTGGAGACCCCGTCGCAGGCGGCTGCCGATCGATCATTCCGAGCGGATGCAACAGCGTCGTTGCTGACGATCGCGATGCGGCAAGCCATGCTCTGGGGAAGCGGCCTGGCGATCGTGATGCGGTTGCTCCTGACCTTCGTGGTCTCCAGGAACCATGCTGCCGACGGAGCGACGCAATGACCCTGAACTGGCTGCTGGTATTCCTCCCGATCGGAATCGGCCTGAGCTGGTTCGGAGCCAGTCCGATCCTGGTGTTCCTGGCATCGGCGCTGGCAATCGTTCCCCTGGCGGGGTTGATGGGCGACGCCACCGAGGCCCTCGCGAAATTTCTGGGCCCGACCGTCGGAGGCCTGCTCAATGCTTCGCTGGGGAATGCACCCGAGATCATCATCTCTGGCTTCGCCTTGCACGCGGGACTAGTCAACATGGTGAAGTCGTCGCTGACGGGCTCGATCATCGGCAACTTGCTATTTGGCCTCGGAGTCGCGTTTTTCGCCGGCGGGATCAAACATCGCCGGAATCAGCGGTTTGATACTCAGGCGGCCAGGCTGACCACCGCACTGCTCACGCTGGCTTCCTTTGGCCTGATCATCCCGGCGGCGACCCGGTTCAGTGCCTCGGCCTCCCGGACGATCAGTCTGGAGGTCGCGGCCATCCTGTTCCTGGTTTATCTGGCGAGCCTGGTCGCGATCTTCGTGACTCAAAAGTCGGTGATCGGCAAGGAGGGGGTCAAGGCGAATCTCAAAGAGAAGGAAGTGCGGCCCGATGAGGCGGAAGACCGGTCAGAGACTGGCTGGAGCAGGAACAAGGCATTGGGCATTCTGGCCGCGGTCACGATCGCCCTGGCGATCATGAGCGAGATCCTCACCGGAGCCCTCGAGCCCGCCTCCGAGAGCTTGCACCTGACTCCGCGGTTTGCCGGAGTCTTCTTGCTGGCTCTGGTCGGAAACGCCGCCGAGCTCTTCAATGCCATTCGGTTTGCCCGCAAGGACCAGATGGACCTGTGCATCGGAATCACGGTGGGCGCCAGCACCCAGGTGGGTCTGGTCGTCGCTCCCGTGATGGTGTTTCTGGGAGTGATCATGGGCCGGAATATGGACCTGATCTTTTCCCCGCTCGAGCTGATCGCGATCGTGATGGCGATCTATCTGACGCGAAACCTGACATACGACGGCGAGTCGAGCTGGCTGGAAGGATTGATGCTCATCGCCGTCTACGTCATGTTCGGAATTGGGTTTTTCCACCACCCCAAGACCGATCCGCCCGATCCGCTAATCGCTCTTCCGGCCGCCGTGGCGCAGCCGTGATCGACGCCAGATCGCAATTACGCCCTGCCGCGCCGAGATCTCCCCTCTGACATGCCTGGATGCTCAATGACCCATGCGCCGAGAAAGTTCATATTCCGTTTTGTCGATCCGAAGGGGCGATTGGCGATCGCCTCGTTGATAGCGATCGCGGTCTATCTGCTGACGTTCCGGCTGGAAACGGGCCTGCGGATCACGCTCGCCTACGACCTTGCCGTTGCCTCGTTCCTGGCTCTACATGCGTACCGGATCAACCGGATCACAGCGCAAGATATCCAGGACTACTACCAGGATCGGGAGCCGAGTAACCGATTCGTCGTCATGACGGCCGTGGTCTTTTCGAGTCTCAGCATGGCCGGGGTGGGTTTCATGGTCGACATGTCCAAGAACTGGACTCCGCTCCACAAGAGAATCCACACCGTCTCTTCTCTGCTGGCGATCGTGCTGTCCTGGATTCTCCTCCATGTCTTCTACGCGTTCTACTACGCCCATCGGTATTACGACGTGAACGAGGGCGATCCCGCGCTTCCCGTCAGGAAAGGGTTGAATTTTCCCAACGACGAGCCACCAGATTACTGGGATTTTCTCTACTACGCCTTCACGATCGCCATGTGCTATCAAACTCCGGATGTGACGGTGAGCAGTCGATCGATGCGGCGGATCACTCTCTTCCATGCCGTCATCTCGTTCCTGTACGTGACCGCCATCCTGGGCTTGGTGATCAACATTCTCTCCAATGAGATCTGAAGATCTCGTTCGGCGCGGGCCTCCTGACTCCAAAGCTGGAGGCGCGGGTCGATTTTGTTTGTCTCACAAAATATATCAATTCTCGCGGTTGTAGTGACGATAGAAGGATTATCGATCACCTCCGTTTCGTGGACCGCGCTTTGCCCATATCGAATTGCGGCTGTAGGAAGCGACCGCGAGGAACACGCGTTCATGCGATCTCCTGTCGGCAACGGGCCGCCGAAATCCGGGTGGACCCTCCAGCTCTCGGATCGAGCAGGGCGTTCTTCGCGATCCCGCCTGGTCCTCGGGGTCTTGATGCTTGCTCTGCCAGGATGCATGACGACCGGACATCAGTCTGCGAAAAGTCTCGACCCGAGCGTACGGTCAGCACCGCCGCGCGGGGCACTGA
The DNA here is from genome assembly GCA_049579985.1 of Isosphaeraceae bacterium. Taxonomy (GTDB): domain Bacteria; phylum Planctomycetota; class Planctomycetia; order Isosphaerales; family Isosphaeraceae; genus Aquisphaera. The sequence goes on from JBAUOX010000123.1 coordinate 4,317, forward strand.
ATGACCGTCCCACGAATCAAAAGCCGACGCTGCCCGGTTTCCTCGAGCACCCGGTCGTCCGCGGCCAGGACCCCGGAGCAGATCAGGAGGGCGGATCGCAGGACGCGGGATCGGCAGCCGTAGTTGCACCGGAGGGGTCGGCACCGCTTCCGCAGCCGAATCCCCCAGCGCCGGCCCCTCCTGTCAGCGACCTGGCTTCCGCCCTTCCCGGTTTCGCCTTGGACCCCGTGGCCAATCCGGGAGGTGCGGATTCTCCTGCGAGCCCAGGCAGCACACTGGCCAGCGCCGCCGCCGGAAGGCCCCTGGGGAATCCTGCCACCACCCAACTGAGCGGTCTGAACCCGATCGCGCGCAATCGCCTCCAGCGTGAGGTCGCGCCCGGAGAGGAACCGCAGTTCAATTACCCCGACATCCATGCTGACCCGGCAAAAATCTACCACGATCGGTTCGGTATCGACGAGGAGCACGACCGCTTCCTCTTCCCCTGGCTCATGAACCTGATCTTCGAGGACCGCTGGCTGCTTGCGGAAAGGGACCCCAGGATCGCCGTTCAGAACGAGCTCCGGCGCCGGATGAAGACCGACATTCGCGATCCTGACCCCGATACGGCCAACTTCCCCAACGGTGCGTACACGCTGCCCAAAGGTCGCATGTATATCGAGAACTCGCCGGTCAGTTTCTACGGGCCGAGCACCATCAGTCCTCCCCAGTACAACTGGGAATACCTGCTCCGCTACGGCCTGACCGACAACCTTGAGTTGCGTCTCTTCTCCAACGGCCTGACCGCGACCAAGGGAAAGGGGGCAACGACTGGCGTTTCACCCCTGGCCTTCGACTTCAAGATCAACTTCTGGGAGGAGAACACCAAGTACTGGATACCTGCCATGGGGGTGGAGATCTACATCCAGACCACCTTCGGTTCCCCTGCGTTCAACAGCGGCACCCAGCCCTCCACCGCTCTACTGTTTGACCACACGTTGCCGCTTGGGTTCAGTTACGAGCATAATTTCGGCTTGACCGGTAACCAGGGTCCTTTCAGGTTGAATATCTATCAATTCAGCTACCAGTGGTCGTTGCAGCACCAGGTCGTCAAGGATTTTGACGTCTTCTGGCAAGGATTTTACAACGCCTCGGCGTTGCCTCGACTGCGCCGCTTCGACCTGCTGGAAATGGTCAGAACTCAGACCCGAAATCCCATCGCCGTCGTGACGGGTGTCGGCGGCATCTGGACGGTCAACGACCGTCTGGCCATCTACGGCAGTTACAGCTTCGGCCTGACCAAGGATTCCCCCACGACGATGGCCTTCCTCGGTTTCGCCGTGGCATTATAAATGCATGGTAAGATTGGAATTCGAAAGATTCCGCGCTGGGAATTCGAAAGATTTCAAACACACCCCGTTGAAGAATAACCTGGTCCCCGAGGAAACTCATTCCAGGTTCCCCGGATCGGCTTCCTGGCGACCCCAACCTTCGCTGGAGATCGAAAGGTCGAACCGAGATGCATCCCAGAAAGGGAAAGCGGGAAAGGTCTTGCGACCACCGTAATCACTCAGAAATCACTTGACTTCCCAAACACCGCAATTTATCCTCTTTATGCGACCTTTAGACTAGCCTATCCATAAAATTTTTGTCGATAGGCTAGACTTCACTCACTACTGTCTCTCGTCCTATTGTGTCTCTGGATTGCGGTCGACTCATATAATTTTTCGACTGCCCTCCAGCGTGATCGCGTGATCACCTTCGATTTCAGATCCTTGACGAGGAAAACCCATGAGCGACAACGTTTCTGTCGAAGCCCAGGCCTCCGATCCGTTGAAAACGGTTGCCGACGCGATGGAGCACGCGGTTCAGGCGGCCAGGGACGGGGCTTCCGACGCCAAGGCGAAGGTTGACCAGGCGCTTCCGGCGGTGAACCGGTTCGTGTCGCGGTTCGTATACACAACATGCTATACAATTTCCTATGGCGTGGTGTTCCCGACCATCCTGGTCGCCCGCTCGGTTCCCAAGGACAACCCGATCGTTCATGGGCTAGTCGATGGTGCCCATGCGGCCGTGGACATGGTCGACGAGATGAGGAAGCGGAAGCTCGAAGCCCCGTCTGGCGAGCCCTCGCCGGCAATCGGTCAGTCCTGAGCAG
>JBAUOX010000124.1:0-22870 GCA_049579985.1 Isosphaeraceae bacterium
AGGTGCCGTGGCGCTCGTGCTCCTGCACCCGCGCGGCCTGCCCGCCCAGGAACCGGTTGCCGTTCCGCCCGTACTCGGTCGAATGCATGGTGAGGACGGCCCTCCGCCCCCGACCCTCCTTGACCCAGATGGCCGCGTTCGACGCCAGCCAGTCGTGCGCGTGCACGACATCAAAGCTGCCGACCGTGTCCTCGACGCCCAAGACCGCGTCGACGAAGGCTCGGCACATGTTGTTCACTTCGTCGACGAAGTTCGTGCTCAGCGCGAACGGGCAGCGGTGGTAGTGGACGCTGTCGATGAAGTCGTACCCTGGCTGCGACTGGCCCTGCCGCGTGAAGACGTGGACCTCGTGCCCGCGGCGCTCGAGGCCGGCGGCCAGCTCCGTGACGTGGACAGCCACGCCGCCCACCGCAATCGAGTGAAGTGACTCCCAGGACAGCAATGCAATTCTCATCGTGTTGCCTCAACAGGTGTAGCACTGAAGGGTGCGTTCGGGACTCTCGAAACCATTCTACTCTATGTTGCAGTGTATGATAAATCAAATCAGTTGGGAATGCAAGTCACATGTAATCTCCATGAAGTTTTAGTTTGTCCCTGGGGCGGAGCGAGCGAGCCGCCGGGGTGACGACTTCGTGCCCGCGGCGCGTCGGTGTCGGGTTCGGCCGGGGGTCGCGACACGTGATCGTCGACCCAAGGTCTGTCGGGAACCATTGCCGGATGCGGCCACGCAAGCAGGTCTCCGTCGGGTGATCGCGGCGGTGGATGAATAAGGACCTGCGTTCGGGGCGCGGGCCACGGTGACTCCCTGCGCCCATCCAGTTGCGATCGTGCTGCGGCCATAGTCCGGGGGCGAAGCACATCTTAAGCAACCGCCTTGCCTGTTATCAATAGACCAGTCCCCTCCCAAATAACTTGCAATTGCAATTTCTTTGCAAATATGGGGTTACGGATTAAGAATTTTTAGCGGGATTGGGGGCGGGTTGGATTCGGAAATGCCTGGGCGTAGGACGCCGCTGCATCCGGTTCGCGCAGTGGCTGCGCAGAGATTAAGCGAGACGTGTTGTCGGTTGACCACGGATTTCTGGGAGGCGCCGCTGAAACGGGCGGCTGCATTGGAGATCCAACGCGCAAAGAGTAGCGAACAGGAGTCCGCATCGTACGCGGGTAGTGATCGAGAAAAATGGCGAAGAGGATCAACCCCAAGCCGGTCGGGTCGTGTACCATGGCGTGATTCTCAGGGCACGCCGGAAGGCGCGCCCTGATCGAGTATCCTCGTCGAGCAGTATTTGGCAGATCCCGCTTCCCGGCGTCCGCGAGGCTGAGGGAGGGAAACGTGCGGTCGGTCTTTGTTTCATCCCATCCCATAGTGCACCATAAGCTTGCGTCGTTGCGCGACGTCCGCACGGGCCCTCCCGAGTTCCGTCACCTGGTGCGGACGCTGGCGGTCTTGATCGCGGCCGAGGCAACGGCCGACCTGCCGGCGCGGGACGAACAGGTCGCCTCGCCGCTGGGCCTGGCGCCGAGTCGCGTCTTGACCGATGTCGTGGGGATCGTGCCCGTCCTTCGCGCCGGGCTGGGGATGGCCGAGGGGATCCTCGAGCTGATCCCGGAAGCCGAGGTTTGGCACATCGGGCTCTTCCGAGACGAGACGACGCTGCGCCCCACCGAGTATTACAACAAGTTTCCGGCGCGGCCGCGGATCACCGTGGCCTTGGTGGTCGATCCGATGCTCGCGACCGGCGGCTCGGCGGTACGGACCTGCGAAATCCTCAAGGCCGCCGGCGTCCCGCGCCTCAAGCTGCTCTCGCTGATCGCCGCTCCCGAGGGGATCGCCCGCATGAACCAGGCGATGCCCGACGTCGCCATTCACGTCGGCGCCGTCGATGGGCGGCTCAATGACGTGGGCTTTATCGACCCCGGCCTGGGCGATGCGGGCGATCGCCAGTTCGCGACGGGAATGGACCGGTCCGAGCATTGATCCTTCAGCCGGCAGCCGCGCCGATGAAATCGTGGGAAGGTCTGACCGATCATGATGCGTGCCGTCGATATCATCCGCAAGAAGCGGAATGGGGAAGAGCTGAGCCGGGAAGAGATCGACCGGATGGTCGGGGGAATCGCCAGCGGGGACGTCGCCGACTACCAGTGGTCGGCGCTCTTGATGGCGATCGTCTGGAAGGGCATGACGCCCGGCGAGACGGCCGGGCTGACCAAGGCGATGATGCACTCCGGCCTGGTCGTCGATCTGGGCGCGATTCCGGGCCGGAAGATCGACAAGCATAGCACGGGCGGGGTGGGCGACAAGACGTCGTTGATTCTGGCGCCGATTGCCGCCGCGGCGGGCGTCTCGGTCCCCATGGTCACGGGACGCGGGCTCGGGCATACGGGGGGAACCCTGGATAAGCTCGAGTCGATTCCGGGATTCCGCACCGATCTGGACCTGCACGCGTACAAGGATGTCTTGCGGCGGTGCGGGCTGGTGATGATCGGGCAAACGGCGGAGATTGCCCCGGCCGACAAGTTCCTTTACGCCCTGCGCGACGCGACGGCGACAGTCGAATCGATCCCGTTGATCGCGGCCTCGATCATGTCCAAGAAGCTGGCCGAGGGGATCGACGGCCTGGTGCTCGACGTCAAGACCGGCGGTGGCGCCTTCATGGAGCGTTTCGGAGACGCCCGCAAGCTCGCGGAGACGATGTGTGCGATTGGCCGGAGCATGGGCAAGCGCGTCGTCGCCCTGATCACGCGCATGGACGAGCCCCTGGGCCGCGCCGTGGGGAATGCCGTGGAGGTGGCCGAGAGCGTGGAATGCCTTCGCGGCAAGGGACCGCTCGACCTGATGGAGGTGACGCTCGAGCTGGCCGCCGAGATGGTCGTGATGGGCGAGCGCGCACCGACGATCGACGAGGCGAGGGGACTTTGCCGGCGGTTGATCGCCGATGGTCGGGCTCTCGAGCGGTTGCGGCGGATGATCGAGGCGCAAGGGGGCGACCCGCGCGTGGTGGACGACCCGACGCGCTTGCCGGCCCCGCGGCGACGGATCGACGTCACCTCGTCGCGCACCGGAATCATCGGGCGACTGGCGGCACGACCGATCGGTCATGCCGCCATGTTGCTGGGGGCCGGACGGGCACGGGTGGACTCGACGGTCGATCCCGCGGTGGGAATCCTCCTGCACAAGAAGGCCGGCGATCACGTAATGCAGGGGGAAGCCTTGTGCACGCTGCTGGTCAATGACGAGTCGCGTCTCGCCGAGGTCACCACCCTGGTCGCGAGGGCTTATTCGCGAACCGACGACGAGACGACCGTTGCCGAGCAGGTTCTCGAGCGACTGGATGGTTGAAAGTGGGCAAGCCTCGATTTTGCTCGTGGTCGGAGTAACGTAATCCCCACGACTAAAGTCGGGGGCTTTTGAGCCTGGGCCAGGTTGGCCCGACTCCTTAGGCGCCGTTACATCGCCTTGCCAGAGGGTTTCCCCTTCGGCTCGGTCCCATCGCTTTCGCGGGGCTGTGCGGAGTGCCTCACGGCAAGTCCAGACGGCCGAATCACCGTTGCTCCCGGAGGAGTGCCCACGGCCGATGGCCCGATTGTACCGGGAATGGCCCGGTTATCAAGATTCGTTTATTTATTTCAACATTCCGGGGCGCGGCTCCTCCCGGGGCCCACACACGATGTGGGGAGGCCTGAAGGCAGGGGGCTCCGCCGCGAAGAAATTCACTGAAAGGCAGTGGCGATGCGCACGATCTTCCTCGTCCTGATCACGGCCCTGAGCCTGGCCGGCGTGGCAGGCCGCGAACCGGTGGTTCGCGGAGGAGAGCAAGAAAACGCGGCAGACCCTGGCTCTGACGCTCCGCAGCCGAAATCCGCGGTGAGTCCCCGGGGCAAGTTCGACGAGGCGCATGCCACGGCGCGGCTGGAGCCCGTGGAAGTCCGCCGCGAGTACCAGATCTCGCTCGGGCCCTGGTCCACCCGGCTCTCGCTTCCTGAGACGATGGACCTGACGGACCTTGTCGATCGAGCCCGGGGGCTGGTCGGGATGGCGGCGATCCTGGGTGTTGCGTTCTTCCTGTCCGAGAACCCGCGGGCCATCTCGCTGCGGGTCGTCTTCTGGGGCCTTGTGCTGCAATGGGGCTTCGCCTTGCTGGTCCTGCGAGTTCCGGCCGGTGTGCGGCTGCTCCGCCGGGCTGGTGACGCGGTCGAGGCAATGCTCGACTGCGCGCTGGCCGGGGCGGAGTTCGTCTTCGGCAAAGGGCTGGTGGACCGCGACGGCCCGGCCGGGTTCGTCTTCGCGTTTCGCGTCCTGCCCACTGTGATCTTCGTCGCGGCGCTGTTCGCGGTGCTCTATCACCTGGGCGTGATGCAGTGGGTCGTCCGCGTGTTTGCCTGGGTCATGGCCTGGCTGATGGGAACGAGCGGGGCCGAGTCTTTGAACGTGGCCGCCTCGCTCTTCCTGGGCCAGACCGAGGCGCCCCTCACGATCCGGCCCTATCTGCCGCGATTGACCAACTCGGAGCTGCTGACGGTGATGACCGCGGGCATGGCACACCTCTCGGGCGGGGTCATGGCGGCCTATTTCGCCTATGGCGTCGAGCCCCGGCACGTCCTCACGGCTGTGATCATGACGGCGCCCGGCGCCATCCTTCTCTCCAAGATGCTGCTGCCGGAGACGGGAACCCCAGAGACGCTCGGTCAGGTGCGAACGGCCGACGATCGCTCCGATGCCAACGTCCTTGACGCGGCGGCCCGAGGAACCCGCGACGGCCTGCACATGGCCCTCAACATCGCGGCGATGCTGATCGCCTTCCTGGGCCTGATCGCGCTGGTGAACCTCGGCCTGGGCAAGCTCGGCACGTCGCTGCAGGCGATCTTCGGCTGGATCCTTTCTCCCGTCGCCTACCTGCTGGGCGTGCCGTGGAGAGACTGCCGCGCCGTGGGGGGCCTGCTGGGAACCCGCACGGTGCTCAACGAGCTGATTGCGTTCCAGGAGCTGGGCAAGCTGCGCGATAACCTGATCGAACGGTCGTTCGTGATCGCCAGCTTTGCGCTCTGCGGGTTCGCCAACTTCAGCTCGATCGGGATTCAGCTCGGGGGTATCGGGGCCTTGGCGCCCGAGCGCCGGCATGACCTGGCACGCCTCGGCTTCCGCGCTCTCCTGGCCGGAACCATGGCCAACTTCCTGTCAGCCTCTATCGCGGGGATCCTTCTATGATCAAGGCGTCTGTCGATCTCGTTGCACGGGCGATCGAGGCGGCCTCGGCCATCCGGGCGGTGATCCCGGAGCCGCCTCCCATCGCCGTGGTCCTCGGCTCGGGTCTGAGCTCGCTGGTCGAGGGGCTGGCCGACTCGGTGACGATCCCTTATGCGAAGGTGCCCCACTTTCCGGTTCCCACCGTCGCCGGCCATGCGGGCAACGTGGTCGTGGGCAAGCTCGAGGGCGCGGGCGTGTTGATGCTCCAGGGGCGGTTCCATTACTACGAGGGTCATCCCCTGGAGGTGGTGACCTTTCCGGTACGGGTTCTCCAGTTCCTGGGGGTCCGCACCTTGATCCTGACGGCGGCCGCTGGCGGGACCCGTGCGGAGCTGCGACCGGGGAACCTCGTCTGCCTGTCCGACCACCTCAATCTCCTGGGCACCAACCCGCTGCGCGGGCTGCACGACGAACGGCTCGGGCCGAGGTTTCCCGACATGACCGAGGTTTACTCGAAGCGGCTGCGGAGCCTTGCCCGCGACGAGGGCGAGCGGCTGGGAATCAACCTGATACCGGGCACCTATGCCTGCCTGCCAGGGCCAAGCTACGAGACGCCCGCCGAGATCCGGATGCTGCAAGCACTGGGCGCCGATGTCGTGGGCATGTCCACGGTTCCCGAGGCCATCGTGGGCCGTCAGGCCGGCATGGAGGTGCTGGCCTTCGCCCTGGTGGCCAACGCCGCTGCGGGCGTCACCGGCACGCCCATCAGTCACCACGAGGTTCTCGAAGCCGGGAAGAAGGCCACGCCCATGCTGGCCAAGCTGATTCGCCGGGTCGTCTTGAAACTCTCGGGCATCGAGCCCGGCAAGACCGGGCTCACCGGCGATTTTCCGGTCATGGATGGCGGTCTTTGATCCTGCCGATCAGGCCGGGCGCATCGTACCCGACCAGGTTTTCGACGACCTCATCGGCACCCGCGTCCCAGAGCGCCCGGGCCGGATGAGAGGTCGTCAGACCGACTGCGTACATGCCCGCGGCCTTGGCGGCCTGGATGCCGACCGGGGCGTCCTCGAAGACGATCGAGCGGGCCGGCTCGATGCCCGACCGGGCCGAGGCGACGAGGAAGACCTGGGGGTCGGGCTTGCCGCGCGTGATGTCTTCGAGCGCGGCGAGCGCCGCGAACCGGCCGTCGAGCCCGCATTCGCGAACGGTCAGCTCGAGATTCGCCCGCTCGCCGCTGGAGCCGATCGCCAGCCGCACGCCACAGTCTGTAAGTGCATCGAGCACCTCGCGGACGCCGTCCATGAGTGCGAGCTTTCCCTCGGCGATTTCGCGGTAACACTCTTCCTTACGCGCCGAGTGGCGGCCCATCTCGTCCTCGGACATCGTTTCGCCCGGAAGCAGGCGGAGGATGCTCGGATTGGTCATGCCGAAGGTCTGGTGAATGAACTCCGCGGTGATCGACAGACCGCTGCGCCGCCCGTACTCGAGCCATGCGCTCTGATGGAGCTTCAGGGTATCGACGAGCACGCCGTCATGGTCAAAGATCGCCAGCCAGGCCCCATCGCTCGAAGGCACGATGTCATTCCTCCCTCACGCGGAAAGGTGGGTTCTCGGGGAGCTCGGAGCCGGCATCCGCTCTACCGATTTCTGGATTTTAAGGACCGCGGCAAGCCCTGGCGAGCGGCCGGTGCAGAAGCACTACATCCCTGGTTGGGCCCGAACTCCCGCACCCTCCTGCATCAGCCGGATGAGCCAAATGATCTCCGAGGCTCGTCCGCAGTAACCTCGCCAAACAAGAAACAAATCTAAGAAAAATCGAGCATTACTCGCGACAATGTACTATCTTAGAATGAGCTTGCCACCATTTGAAACACGACAAGCCTTCATTTCACGAAGGCGGACACTATCCCCTCGTGGCGTCTTCTGAGGAGCGTGACCTCGTGGTATCACTCATCGAACAGGTCGAGGAGCGAGTTCGTCAGGCAACTCACGGCTGCATCCGGCATCTCGTGGTCAGAGAAGAGCGCGGACGCATCTTGGTTCAGGGACGGGCACCGACCCAGTATGCGAAACAGCTCGCCTTGTGCGGGGCACTTCAGTTCGTCTCGGGTGAACGCCTCCGCGCCGAGATCACGGTCGGGTGACCGGGCCGTCGCCGGATCGTGAGTGAGTGCATTTAGGGCTGGACAGAGCAGAGCCGTGCGGGTATCGGATGTGCAGGCAGTTCGCTCGGAGGCGAATTGCACCCATGGCACGTCCGGAAGCCCGAGAAATGGAAGCGGAACGACCCCACAAGACCTCGCTGGCCTCGGTCGGGACCTCCGGCTTCTCGGATTCTCGAGCCCTGGGCCATGCTGGCCCGCTCCGCGCTCGAGCGGAAGATCCCGGTACACGCCTACTTCAACAACACCCAGGCAGGCGCCGCGGTCCGGGATGCCTTGCGGCTTGACGAAATGTTCAGTGAGTGACGGACAGTGGATTTGCCGATATCCTTGTGCCGCCTTGTCGGAAAAACGACTCGCACATAAGCTTAGGATGCATAGGGACCGGTGAGAGACCGAGTGCGGGGAGGTCGATTCATGCCTGTTGTTCTCCTCGATGAGGCATGAGGCATTGCGAGAGGCGGGATTGAATCCGCATGAGGCACTCGTCGAGTTCGCCTGCCGGCTCTGCGACGCGGGCACGCTGATGCTTTCATGTTCACGTGATGACTGATACATAAACTGATGCCGATTTCCTTCCCGAAATATTCTTGTTTATTGCTTGAAGACCCGGGGATGACTTCGTTATCCTAGTGGGATGACTCACTCGTAGTGAGGCAAGTCGATCTCGACTATGTGGGGTTCGCCATGCGACGTCTCGCAGGGGTGGCTTGTGCCCAGTGCGGATGTGTCGCTCCAATCTACGAGGTTAACGTTCTCCTACATCCCACAGCGTTGTTCTCCGATTCGTGGAGAAGGACGGGGCACATCTGCCGCAATGCTCGGGATACCGAACGCGTCCGGGGCGCCTGTGCACGCCCCCTGTGGCACCCCTCTTTTCGTCAGGACTGAGCCAATGCCAAGCGAATGTCCCCCCGCCGTGAAGCCGTCGCCGCCAGCGCGGCCGAAGAAGGCCCCGCCGGAGATCAAGGTCCGAATGTCATGGTGCAAAGGCTGTGGGCTCTGCGTCGACTACTGCAAGCCCGAAGCGATCGCCATGGACGGCGCCGTGCCGCACGTCATCGCCGCCGAGAAGTGCACGCGCTGCCTGCAATGCGAGGCGATCTGCCCGGACTTCGCGATCGAAATCGTCGATCGGCTGGTCGAGGTGGGCACGGGGAGTGCTGAGAAATGACGACCAGAAACGCCGCCGTGAAGGTGATGTCCGGCAACGAGGCGGTCGCCGCCGGCGCCCTGGCCGCCGGCGTGCGCTTCTTCGCTGGTTACCCGATCACCCCGTCCTCGGAGATCGCCGAGGAACTGTCTGTGATGCTGCCGAAGTCGGGAGGCGTCTTCATCCAGATGGAAGACGAGATCGCCGCCATGGGGGCGGTCATCGGCGCCTCGCTCGCCGGGTCGAAGTCGCTGACGGCGACCTCGGGGCCTGGGTTCTCCCTGAAGCAGGAGAACATCGGCTTCGCGTGCATGGCCGAAGTGCCGGTGGTCATCGTGAACGTGATGCGCGGCGGGCCGTCGACCGGTTCGCCGACGATGCCCGCCCAGGGCGATGTCATGCAGGCGCGCTGGGGGACTCACGGTGACCACGCGATCGTGGTGCTGGTGCCGAACTCGGTACGCGAGAGCTTCGACCTGGCGGTGCGCTCGTTCAACCTCTCCGAGATGTTGCGCACGCCGGTCATCCTGCTGCTCGACGAGATCATCGGCCACGTCAACGAGAAGCTGACGATGCCCGAATCGGTCGAGGTCGTGGACCGCAAGGGGCCGGACGTGCCACCCGCGGAGTATAAGCCCTACCGCCACACCGAGGACAAGGTGCCCCCGATGGCGGTGTACGGCAGAGATGGCTACCGCTTCCACGTGACCGGCCTCGCGCACGACGAGACCGGCTTCCCGACCAACAACCCGGAGGAGATCGAGAAACTCGCGCTGCGGCTGCACGCCAAGCTCGAGCGCTACCGGGACCAGGTCGTCGATGTCGAGCACGTCGCTTGCGACGACGCTGAGATCGGGATCTTCGCCTACGGCGCCACGTCGCGCTCCGCGTACCAAACGGTGCGCGAGGCGCGCGCGGTGGGGATCAAGGTCGGGTTGCTGCGTCCGCGCACGCTCTGGCCGTTCCCCGACCGCGAGGTGCACGCGTTCGCCAAACAGGTCAGGACGATCATCGTCCCCGAGTTGAACCTCGGGCAGATGGCGCACGAAGTCGAGTGGGCCGCCGCGGGGGCGTGCCCGATCGATCCGCTCATGCGCATTGACGGCCAGCCGATCAGTCCGCGCCAGATCCTCGAACGGGTCGAGCGGGCTGCGAAAGGGGACCACCTATGAGCTTCGACTATGACCAATACCTACGCCTGGACAAGTTCCCGACGATCTTCTGCCCCGGTTGTGGGGACGGCATTATCCTCAAGGCTACGTTGCGCGCGATCGATCATATCGGGCTGGACAAGGACCAGGTCATGATGGTCTCGGGCATCGGCTGCTCATCGCGCACGTCGGGCTACGTCGACGTCAACACGCTGCACACGACGCACGGGCGCGCGTTGACGTTCGCCACCGGCATCAAGATGGCCCGCCCGGACCTGCACGTGATCGTCATCACGGGCGACGGCGACTGCACCGCGATCGGCGGCAACCACCTCATCCACGCCGCGCGGCGCAACATCGACATCACCGTCCTGCTCTTCAATAACTGGATCTACGGCATGACCGGCGGGCAGGTGTCGCCGGCCACACCGACCGGCGATCGCGCGTCCACGGCGCCGTTCGGCTCGATCGAGCCCAACTTCGACATCGTCCAGCTCGCGAAGGGCGCAGGCGCGTCGTTCGCCGCCCGCGAGACGGTCGCCAAGCCGATCCCGCTGGAGCGGGTGATCGAGAAGGCGATCCGCAAGAAGGGCTTCTCGCTGGTCGAGATCATGACCCCGTGTCCGACGATGTACGGGCGCCGCAACAAGGCTGGCGACGGCGTGCAGATGATCGAGTACCTCAAGGATCACTCGGTCAGCCAGGCCAGGTATGCGCAGCTCGAGGACGACGAGGAGAAGGACGACGCGATCGTGACCGGCACGTTCGTCGACGAAGAACGGCCGGAGTACACCGACGAGTACCGGAAGCTGGTGGAGCGTGTGCGGGCCCACTGAAGCGCGCACGACGCGGGGGCTTGTCCCGGAGGTCACATGGCATACCATTACGAACTGCGCCTCTCTGGCGAGGGGGGCCAGGGCCTCGTACTCGCCGGTAAGATCCTCGCCGAGGCGGCCGCCATCTACGACGAAAAGAACGCGACTCAGAGCCAGTCCTACGGCCCCGAGGCGCGCGGCGGAGCGTCGAAGTCGGAGGTGATCATCGCCGATGGCGAGATTGATTATCCCAAGGCCGAGGATCTTGACCTGCTGCTCGCGCTGACCCAGGAGGCGTTCGACAAATACCACAAGGACCTGCGGGTGGGGGGCTTCCTCGTCGTCGACAGCGAAGCGGTGACGCGGCTGCCCGATGTCTCGAAGTGGAAGCTGGTGCGAGTGCCGTTCGAGAAGCTCGCACGCGAGCAACTCGGCAAGTCGATCGTGGCTAACATCGTGGCGATCGGCGTGATCGTCGGGCTGTCCGGGGTCGTTACCGAACAAGCCGCTGAGCAGGCGATCCTGGCGCGCGTCCCGCACGGCACGGAAGACCTGAATCGGGCGGCATTCCGGCTCGGGCTCGAGGCGGCGCAGCAGGTCTCGGCCTGAGCAGCTACGAGGCCGATGCCGAGGGCCATTCGGCCGACGACATCCTGGGCCGATCCTCGATCACGTCCCGGTGCCGCGAGGGACCACCGCCCTGCGGCGGCATCCTCGCGGCTCAGTGCTTGCGAGAATTCCTGGACGATCTGTCAGGCAGAGCAGTGAGAGAAAACGAACCCATTTCCAGCCGGGCGGGAGCTCACGGAGTGTGCTTCCGGGCGGAGCGCTCGCGGGGGCGGCGCAGGTGGTCCAGGACGTCGCGGAACGAACCTAACCTCAACGGGAAGTGCGCGGGGGCGATGGAGCTCCTCGCCAGGTCGGCGCGGAGCTTGCGGCGTGCGTGGATACTGCGGGCGCTGCGGACGGCGTCGATCTTGCCGAGAAAGAAGGGGATGAACCTGAGACGGGCCATCCGCCAGCCGCCCTGGGCTATCAGAAGCGCGGCGTGGGGGAGGATGGCGGCGGCCAGGTGGCGCGCGGGCAGGTTCGACCAGAAGACAAGCTCCGCGTTGCGGGCGATCCGCCGCTGGAGCGCGGGGTGCGCGTGGTCGTAGGTGGCGGAGATCTCGTGGAGGATCCGACAGCGCGCATCGAAAACGGAGCGATAGCCGGCCCAGCGGAGCCGGAAGCCGAGATCGACGTCCTCGTAATACGAGCCCAGAAGCGGGTCGAATCCACCGACCTGCCGGATCGCTTCCGCCCGGTAAAAGGCGCTTGACCCGCTGGCGGCGAAGACATCTTCGAGCGGGCGTTCGGTCCAATCGGCGGCGGGCTGACCGTGGCCGCGCTTGGTGGGCCAGCCGGCCAGGGTGTAGGCATCGCCGGCGGAATCGACACGGCCGGGGTCGGAGCGGACCAGAACCAGGGGCGCGACGGAGCCGACGGTCGGATCGGCAAACGGTGCCAGGCCGGCTTCGAGCCAGCCCGGGGTGACCTCGGTGTCGTTGTTCAAAAGCTGGATGAACTGCCCGCGCGCGGCGCTCAAGCCGGCGTTGGCGGCGGCACAGAAGCCGCCGTTCTTTGGCCGGCGCACCAGCCGGACCGGAGGATAATGCGTCGCCACCCACTTGACCGTGCCGTCGGTGGACGCATCGTCCACCACGATGATCTCCGTGGCCCACGTGCGACCGGCGGGCAGATTGCGAAGGACGCTGCCCAGGCAGGTTTCCAGGAGCGCCCGGCCGTTGTACGTCGGGATAACGATCGAGCAGAGCGGGACAGGGTCCGGGCGGCTGGCCTTGGTGTTCAGGCCGATCAGTTGCCGGTCTGCTTCGGAGGTCGAGACAGGTTCCACGAGATCTTCCCCCAGGCCACATGCTGGATGGTCATGAGCATGATCAGGAAATCCAGCCAGAACGACCAGCGATGCATATAGTCGAGGTCATACTGGATGCGCTTCCGCAGTGAAGTGGGACCGCGCCAGCCGTGGACCTGAGCCCAGCCGGTCATTCCGGAGGGAACGGCATGACGGAGGTCGTAGTCGGGGATGGTATCGCGGAACTGGTCGACAAAAACGGGCCGTTCGGGCCGGGGGCCGACCAGGCTCATCTCGCCCTTCACGACGTTGAAGAGCTGGGGCAGCTCATCGATGTTGGTGTGGCGCAGCCAGTCGCCGATGCGCGTGCAGCGGCTGTCGTGATCAGAGGCCCAGATCGGGCCGGTCTCTTGTTCCGCGTCACATCGCATGCTCCGGAACTTGATGATCCGGAATCGTCGGCCCCCCTGCCCCACCCGTTCCTGTGTGTAGAAGATGGGTCGGCCCGAAGTGAGAAGAATGGCCAGTGAAACCACCGCGAACAAAGGAGAGAGCACCGCCAAGGCGAGGCAGGCAAGAACAACGTCGCACCCGCGCTTCGCCGCGCGTGCCCCATTAATCGAGGCAAGCCATCGCAGCCCGGCCTGCCACCATCGTCGCGACCGCGTTTTCGACCGTTGAGACTCGGAGGTGGGACGGAGGGGCAGCGAGCCCAGGTCGAGCCGATCCGTATCGACAGGTACCCAATGCACCCTGACGTCAGACTTGGTAAACTGAGCCATTCGTGGAAGGAGAGAGCGTCTTGGTTTCTGAGGGACGGCAACCACGACGTCCGTGGCTCGGGTGCGGTCAACCAGTTCGTGGAGGCGGTCGAGCCCGCCCACGACGGGAACAGGATCCGCCTGGGGATGGACAGCCAGATGGCGGCCGCGGAGCCTGGGAGTGGAAGTCTGACGGTGGCCGGCGTCCACGAAGCCAACGATGAGCACCCCTGGGCGGGGGCCCTGGCGCATCTGCTGCAGCAGCTTCCGGGCATCACGACGGGCGCCCACGAGGATGATCCGTGACCGCGAGGCTCGCCGGACCATTCCGGGCTCGTCCTGTCCGCCAAACTCCAGAGAATCCTTCATGAATTGCCACCGATCCGTCGGTCAGTCGCCCGAATTGCCGGAGCCTTCGGGTCTCTTCTGCCTCGTGGAACCATCCATGGTCACCACGCCATCCAGCAGATCCGGTTCAAGTTTTCCATCGGCCGAACCGACTGAATTCTCCAGATAATCCGTGAAATCGTCAGCTTCGGATCGTTTCTCCGGGGATCATGATGAGGATTTCTGCGTGAACGCGCCTCATGTCCGGCAAACTGTGGGTCTGGCCAACGAGGCACAAAGGTTGACGGTCATCATCGTCAACTACAACGGATGGCCCGACGTGTTGCAGTTGGTCTCCGCGCTCCAGGCCGAGCCCGAGTTCGGGTCGGGCGAGCTCCATATCGTGGTCGTGGACAATGCGTCGGCAGGTCCGGTTCCGGAACAGATCAGGCAGTCCCTTCCTCCAGGCTTGCGATTGCTCCTGAGGCCGGATAATGGCGGTTTCGCCGTGGGCGTCAATGCCGGTTGGCGATTGGCTCAAAGCGCCTGGCTGCTCGTGCTTAATCCCGATGTGGAGATCTCGAGGGGATTGATCGGCCAAGTGATCGAGCGGATCGCGAGGTACGACGGGCAACCGTCCCAACCGCCGGGAATCGTCGGTTTCGCCCTGCGGAACTCCGACGGCTCAACTCAGGGCTCCGTCGGCGTCTTCCCCAGCCTCTGGCGAACCATCACCGAGCAGTTCATACCGCGCTCTCGCCGGAAATACCAGGCTGGTTGGCGAATTCGGTCCGGGCCAGTGGATTGGGTCACGGGAGCTTGCATGCTGGTGAATAGTCGAATGATGGCAGAGCTGGGGGGAATGGACGAGGATTTTTTTCTTTACCATGAGGAAGTGGCATTCAGCCGTTCGGCGCAAGATCGGGGCTGGCGGGTGGAGTATGATGCCGGCGTGAGCGTGATTCACCGCCATCCGTTGCAGAATCGGGCCATTTCGCCCAAGATGCGGGTCATTACCCGCCACAGCAAGCTGCTTTATTTTCGGAAACACTTGCCGAGGTGGCAATTCCTGGGATTGTCCTGGATCGTCGCCGTTGAATCGTTGGCTCGCGGACTGGGTGCGTGGGCGATGGGGCACGTGGAAGAGTGCCGCGCGTGGAAGACCATTCACGGGATGGCCCGCCGTCTTCGCGACGGCGCCGACGTGCGGGGACAGGACGTGCTCGAGCTGGCCGAGGCTTTGGAGAAGGGCCGACCCGCTCGTTTGCGGCGGGGTGTGAAGCCTCATGTGGGGATTGATCGCGCTGCGGTCGTGGCTCCTCGCGAGCCGGTTCCCGTCTCTCCTCCAGCCGCGCGAGACGATCGACCGGACTGAGATCCGACCTGACCCGCGACGTGAAGACCGGTTTCGCGGTTTCCCGGTCGCAGCCCGATCCCTGCGCACGAATCACGGCTCCTTCGAGATTGTCGCCTGCCGGGTTTCCGCTATACTCGGTTTCAACCCGGCCAGGAGGAAGACGGCTCTTCCGTTTTTTGGTGCGAGCATCCCGGGATTTGTGGGCCTTCTTACTGGGCGAGGGCCGTTTTCCCCGGCATTAGCACTTATCCCCGGAAGATCCAGGAAGACTGGCCGGTCCGGCTGTCGTTCGACGAGCCGTTCTCACGGAAGGGAGCCGCGGATGGATCGCGCCGGCACGCTCGGGCTTGGGCATGAGCGTATCGCCAGGCGTTTGACCTGGGCCGTGGCTCTTGCGTGCGTCGTCTTGCTCGCCTGGCTGGTCATCGCGGGCCGAGGAAACCTGGGCTGGGACGATGCCGATTATCTCCGCCGGGGCCTGTCGGTTGCGCGGCTGGCAGCGTCTGGGAATTTCGTCCTCCTCATTCCCCGTGCACTTGATCGGCTGCTCCAGGAACGGCCCAAACCCCCCTTTCTCATCGGCTGGATCGAGTTCGCTGCTCTTCTCGTCGGCCGATCGAATCTCGATACCCTGATCGTTCTCGGCAGCGTCGTGCCATTCTGCCTACTGGTGATGGCGGTGGTCGGGATTGCCCGGCGGTTCCACGGTCACTGGAGTGGTCTGTTCGCTCTGGTCGTCCTGATCGCCTCTCCCCGGACGTTCTCGTTCGGCGGCAAGATCATGGTCGAGACTTTTCTGGCCCTCTGGGTATTGCTGGCCCTTGCCCTGGCGAGCCACCTGCTGGAACGGCCCGGCCGCGGAGTGGCGATTGCCCTGGGCGTGGTCGGCGCCCTGGCATTCTTGACCAAGTTGACCGCGGGCCTTCTTCTGGCCGGCGCGATTGTGCCGTTTCTCGGCTTGCTCTTCCGGTGCGACTCCGATCGGAGGTTGCGCCTGCGAGCCCTGGCCTGGGCGACACTGGCTTGGCTGGCCGTCGCCGCACCCTGGTATGTTCGCAACGCGGCCAGCGCGGTCCGGTTCGCAAGCTACTCAACGCGTTTTAACCTCGTCGCCCTTGGACAGACGCATGTCACCTCGGTCGGGGAGCGGCTGGCGCGAATCCTTGCCGATCTGCCGGGCTGGCCTCTGGCTGCGATTCTGGGGACGGTGGGTTGTTGCATGGCGGTCAAGCGGCGACAAAGCGGAGACATCAGCCTGGAGGGCTTTTTCAGAGCCGACTCCCCGGCGGCTCTCTTTCGGATCCTGACCGTCGCGAGCCTTCTTGCCATGACTGCGGTCTTGATGATTCCCCCGTATTTTGATACGCGATTCCTCCTGCCCATCTGGCCGCCGCTGGCGGTCGTTCTGGGCGGAGTGTTCGCCAGGCTTTTCGGGAGGATTGCGTTGCGATCGCGCGCACTGACAGGAGGGGGACTGGCGGTTTGCTTGATGGCCTCCGCGATCGGCCTGGCTCGCACGCCTACCGCGACGACCTGCTGGGCCGCGCAAGGGTTGATCGACCGGCTGGTCAGCCGCCACGGAGTCGCCAGCCTCGCAAACGTGGGAAACATGGCGGGGTGGAACGTCTGCAAGACCGGATTGATCAATGAATTACGTAAGAATCCAGCCGATTGTTTCGTGCTGCACGACCTATCCGCGGAGTCCGCGGAGGGATTGCGGAGCCGATTGCCCCGATTCGACGCGGTGGTCGTACTGGAGACTTCGGCCTTTCCGGCGGGTTTCATGGCCGCCTCGCCGGCGCTCAATCGGGCCCATTCCGTGATTCACGAGATTGTGCAGGCGGATCCGCAACTGGTTCGAGCGGAAGGATTGCCTCTGGAAGGGCTTCCGCCGCTGGTGATCTACGTGCGCGACCGCGAGAATCGTCAGCGGGCGGCCCACGGGCGAACCTCATGGCGAGGTAATGATGTGCTTGTTCATGAACATACCAAACTCCACGGACCGCGGTCTCGGTGGGGAATCAACAGCCGAGGAGAAGGGAGCCCGCCATGGAACCTCGGGCACGGACCGAGCAGGCCATGAATGAGCCGACGATCATGATGCCGCATCAGCATGCCATTCGGATCGGCCTTCTCATGGCTGCGACCGCGCTCTTGATGTCGTGGGCGTTGCGGCACACCGAGGCCAGTTTCGCGGATGGTTTGCGGTACATTCGCCAGGCTGAGCAAATCGATCGGGGCGCCTGGCGCGATGGACTGATCGGGTCGATCGACCATCCGCTTCACCCCCTGGGAATCGTCATGGCCCACGGGCTGGTCGGTGACGAGGGGCCGGTTGCGTGGCAACGTGCGGCTCTTGCGCTGGCCTTCGGTTGCATCGTGCTGCTGGTGATTCCGCTCTACTTGCTGGCCCGTGACGCCTTCGGCGACGACACGGCGTGGCTGGGGTGCCTGCTGGTCATGGCCAACCCGCTGCTTGGCTCGATTGTGGCGAACGTCTTGAGCGAAAGCTCGTTCCTGCTCTTCTGGACATGGGGACTTTGGGCGGCCATCCGGTTCCTCCGGGAGGGCCGATTCTTCTGGCTTCCGCTGACGATCGGCTTCGGGGTGCTGGCATACCTATCTCGCCCCGAGGGACTTCTCTTGCCGATGGGGATGGTGCTGACCCTGGGCATCTTGCCTCTGCACCGCGCCACGCGAATCAACTGGCCGCGGTGGCGGGCTGCGGTGGCGTTCCTGCTGCTCGGCTCGCTCGTTCTGGCCGGTCCGTACATGGCCTTGAAGGGGAGTGTCGGAACCAAGCCGGCGATCGCGCGGGTGCTCGGCCTGGCACCCATGTCGCCGCCGGACGCCCTCGAGCGCGACCGTCCGCTTCCCGCCGATCAGACCACCCTGGAGACCTATCGCCTGGCCACGGAACGGTTATTCAAGGTTCTCCGCGGGGTCGTCTCAGCTCCGCTCCTTCCCCTCGCGGCTCTGGGTCTGCTGATGTTGCGGCCCGGTCCGGATCGGGCGCGGACATGGCTCTTTTTCGCGGTGATCCTGCTGGCTTCGGTCATCGGCCTGGTGCGGCTGCACGCCACGGGGGGCTACTGTACGGCTCGTCATGGTCTCATCCCCGGAGTAATTCTAACCCTGGCCGCGGCTCATGGATTGACCTGGCTGATGGCAAGGATTTCGATCCCCGGTAAGTGGTTTGGCATGGCGCAGGAACGGCTCCTGCCGGGTCCCGCGATCTGGGCCATCGTGCTGACCTTGCTGGTGGTAATACCCCGCTGCCGCGATTGTGGTCCACCCACACTCGACCCCTTCAACGTGTATCGCGACACGGGAGCCTGGCTAGCGCGGAACACCAGAAGCAATGAACGTATTCTCGACCTCACCGACTGGTCGCTCTACTTCAGCCGGCGTCCGGGATATCGGTTCGCCCACGTTTATCAGGCTCCGGCGGACTCCCAGGTCCGGTGGGTCGTGCTCCGGAAGCCCCACCTCGACGGGCATTGGAATTACACCAAGGTCGTTCGTGAACTCGTGGGCGACCGCGATCCCGCCGTCCTGGTCCCTGCCAATCCGAGACCGGGCCAGATCCAGCTTCGGATCTATGACCGATTCACCAGGGCAGCCCGCGTTGCGGTGGGGAGATCCTCGGACGCCGAAGCAGCAACCCAGCGTTGATACTGCCAGGCGGTGAAGCGTCTGATCGCCGCCACAAACGATCTGCCAGCGCGGCGCCATTCGTGAATCGACTTCGCGGAGACCCCGCGGTCCCAGCAGCCTTACCGCTTGATCAGCGCAGCAACTTGTTCCAAGGCTGGCTGGCGTCCATGGCGGAGACGGGCATCCTGGGCTGCGATCGATCGAACAGGAACACCCGCGCCTGCTTGTTGTCGAGCCGGTCGGGAAACTGGGCAACAGGCGGCAGTCCCCGGACCAGATCACGGAAGAACTGGCAGTAACCCCATGGACCGATCAAGTGCGCCTCACGGACAACGACAAACCGCGCCTGCGGGTCACGGCTGGCTTCGAACAGGTTGGCAAATGTATAGCCGGTTCGTCTGCCATAGAACAAGGACCAACCGGGCCCGTCGACCACCTTGGCCTCCTCAGGCGCATGCGAGCGGTCGGCCAGCCACTCGCCTGCGAGTCGATATCCGGTGCATTCGTGATTCAGCGGCCGCAACAGGCCTGGTACGGACCAGCAGGCATAGAGCGCCACCGCGATCAGGAAGCCAGCCGGACGTAGATATCGAAGAGTCGTGCCGCTGGGTTGCCGCAGCAGGAGCGGCAGTCCGCCGGCCAGCCAGTCGATACCCAGAGCGGCCGCCGGGATCAGGATCATGGCCACGAGCAGGGCATGGCGGGAGGTGCAGTATCCACACGTTGCGTGCAGCCGCACGAGGGCGAGGAGTGAGCCCAGAAGGATGATGCCCAGGAACAGGCGGAGACGTGCCTGGCCCGGGAAGGGCCGGCGAGCCAGGAAGCCGAGGGCGACAAAAGGCAGGAGCGGAATCGAGACCACCTCACTGACCGCCGCGGCGGTTCCCTTGACCGCGAGGAAATACGTCTCAGCCACGGTCTGGTCTGGGTCAAGTGGTCGGGCGCGATCCACTGAATCCGAGGGCGCTTTCGGCGCGGTCCCCAACATACGCGCCAAGGCCGGCTTGGTGCCCAGCCCACCCTTTGCGACGACATAGGGTCCGATCAGAACGAGCGACGCGAGCACCAGAAAGCCGACAGGTGCTCCCCATCGCGGCCAGTTCCGGCGAGTTCTTGGGAATAGCGCCATCACGAGCAAGGTCGCCACCATGGCCGCCGGCAAGAGGATGCCCTCGGGACGGGTCAGATAGGCCGGGACACCGAAGAGGAGCGCGAGCGGAAGCCAGCCCAGCGACCCCTCTTTCAAGAACCGGATGGCCGCCCATAGCCCCCAGCACCAGAACAGAAGGAATGTGCTCTCGCTCATGGCATCGGCCATGACGCGGCAGGGAATCGGGGCCAGATAGACAAGCAAGCAGCCGAGCCAGGCGACTCGGCGGCTAAACAGTTCCATTGCCACGAGGTACAGCGGGATGACCAGGAGCACACCTCCCAGTACGGCCGCCGCCTGCGCCGCCCTCTCCCACGATACCGGGCCTTCGCCGCCTGAGAGCTTGTGCGCCGCCGCGATCGACAGAGGGTATCCCGGATGATCGATCGATCGAAACAAGCCCTCACTGATTTCACCTCGGCTGATTCGCTGGGCCTGCTCGATGTAGCGCAAGCCGTCGGCGAAGATCACGTCGGTGCGTGCGGCCATCGTGATCAGCAAACCCGCCCCGACGGCCATCAGACCGACGACGCGAAGGCCATGGGGGATGCGCTCCATCCGTGTTCCCTCTTTCTCTCCGCTCATTCCCCGGGCCGCCGAATCGCCTTCGCGCTTCTCTCCCCGGCACGGGTCATGAAGACTGCGCCGTGGGCTGCATCGTGAGTACGACGTACCGGCAGTAACGTTCCAGGGCGGGCACGCGGGAGAGCACCATGCGATCGCAGCGTTCAAGGCAGGCGTTCAGCCTCGGGGCCGGCAGGACGCGCCGGACCATCGAGAGGAACTGATGACCGCGGATCTCCAGGTCCGGGAAGATGCTCTGCAGCTCGCGCACTTGCCAACCGCGAAGCGGCTGCTCGTCGTGTGTGCGCTCCTTGCCTCGATAGGGCAAGTGACTGCGAGCAAAGTTGAGGAACGGGTTCTCACCCCAGGGCTCGCAGAAGACCGCGACACCGCCCGGACGCAGAACGCGCCACAATTCCCGGCCGGCGATCGGCAGACGGAGATGGTGCAGAATCGCATTACCCCAGGCGCGGTCGAAGTATTGATCCGGGAAGGGCAATCGCTCGCCGTCGGCCTGAACGTGGCGAATCGTGACGCCATTGGCCCGGGCGCGCTCACGCGCCTCACGGACATAGCCTCCCGAGAGGTCGAAGCCTGTCACCTCGGCGCCCAGCCGCGCGAGCACGACGCCCGCCATTCCATGGCCGCACCCGTAATCCAGCACTCGAGCGTTTTGCAGGTTGCCCAGTCGCTGGAACGCGGGCCGGATCCAGGTTTCGTGGCCGAGGTAGACGTCGTCATCGACGAGCAGCTCGTCGGGCCGGCTGATGAAGCTGGCTGCCCGGTCCTGCGCCTGGCGGTCGTGAAACAGGCGCTCTCTCTCCAGCCGATCCATGGCATTGTCCTCGACGATTTGCTCGGTTTTCCAGGCCGATCGCACCGGCGTTGATACCACAATCGCGCCGAGAACGCTAGCCTGCTTGGGCCGCCCCCGCCGCCCCTGGCAGGCTTCCGGCCGAGTTCTGGATCGGGCCACGGCCATGAGAGGAACACACGTGACGACCCTTTACCAGTCGTTGCATCCAGGCGATTCGGGTCGGGTGCCCTGCGTTCCCGCCGAATGCGGCGAACATCGTTTCACAACTTGAGTTTCGCGAGGGCATCGTTGCGGGATTCGACGATGTCGAGCACGCGGGTGAGATTCATCGTCCGGAAGATGTCATGAATATAGGGGCTGATGCCGAAGAAGACGACCTTTCCTTTCTGTCGGTCGATCCTTCGCTTGATCGTGACCAGGAAGCCGATTTCCGAACTCGCCAGGTAGTTCACCTCGTTCAGATCAACGGCGAACCGCGGATCTTCCCGCGACTCGATCAGCTTGTACAGCCAATCACGTTGAGTGGATTGCCAGTCGTAGTTGATCTCGTCGGTCGGCTCGAAAGCGATGATCAGCACGCCACCCGCCTCGTTGGTCGTAAAGTTCAGCATTGCGGAACCTCTTCGAGCCGAGCGGACAGCGAGGGATGGACGAGAACTGGACACTGTTCGTGAAGCTGGGGCTGACTGTTCGATTCTAACTATCTTGACGATTGACTCAAGGAAGAAAGATACAAACAGGTGCAGACGCCCTCTCTCCACAGAGTAAACGCCCTGGTCCACCGGCGGAAGTACCCGGAGAAGGGAACGATCGTCCCGCCTTGAGGTGTTCCTTCCATGGTGGCGAACCAGGCGTGCTTCTCCAGGAAACCTGCTTTCAACCATTGCCGGAGCAACGTCTGGTGTTGTTCCCCAGGCTTCGGTCCTCGCCGTTGCCAGCGACGCCCGCTGGGGTAGCAGACCGATGGTGGAACATCGAGTAATGTCAGCAGACCTCCTTGACATAACGCATTACAGGTCGGGAAGTTGCTACGAATCGCAACCAAGCGGTTAGGTGGGGTGTTCCCGGTACTCCGACCCCGCTCGGTCTCAGGCGGTGACCTTGATCTGGCCCAGGCCCATCACGGTCCCCTTGCCGATATGGATCCACGCCGCGGCGGCCAGGAGGGGCGAAAGGGGGCCGGGACCGACGGGAAGGGCGAGCGAGCCGGCGACACCGCGCAGCTCGACCTCGGCCTTCTGCGACCCCGAGTAGCGCACAAGGTCGAGCCGGCGTCCCTGCCAGGGTTCGAAGGGGAGAGCACGACCGAGCTCGAGCCAGGACCGCCGCGCTGCCCAGAGCGGGTCGGTGTCGGGCCCGGCCAAGGCGCAGACCCGGTGCAGGGCCGCCAGGACGATGTCGGCCGGAGTCGGTGAGGCGATGAGCTTGCCCTGGCGCAGCAGCCTGAGCGGGGCGGGGAATTCGAGCCGGCACGGCGTTTCCTCGGTTCCGGCCGGCCAGGGCAGGTCTTCCAGCACAAAACCCGGCTGCCTCCGCGCCGGCTGGAGCGCCGAGCCATCCCACGCCAAAGGCACGACGGAACTGATGCGGAAGGGGTGGCGATGAGGCCCCAGCCCCTGCCGGCAGGCCCGGTCCCAAGCAGTCCAGGCGATCTCCTCGTCGTCCCGGTCGTCGAGCAGGTTTGTCGTCGCGGGAAACAGCAGGAACTCGACGGCGGGCGCGGGCTGAGCCACCTGGGGCGCGGGCCGCATCAGGTAACGGGGACGCTCCGATTCAGCCCCCTCGAAGAGGCGGCAGTAGCACGCTTCAGACTCAACCCTCAGGGCCGCCCCCCAGACGCCCCGCAGCATCGGCACCGTGGCCACCACGCCCGGCGTCTCCAGGTGCAGCCTCCACGCCTTCACCCGAAT
>JBAUOX010000125.1:0-17103 GCA_049579985.1 Isosphaeraceae bacterium
CCCGCTCCTTCCTGACAAGTCCCATTCTCCAAAGCTCCAAAACCGCCGCACCTTACCAAAGAATCTGGGATTCTCCCATTGACGATTTCCCCCCTCCACCGGCACGCGCAAAAGCTGACGTGCACCCTGGTAGCTCTCGGCGGGGCCAATCCGCCTTGTCGCGAGGCAATGATCCTGCTATGATGCCCAAAGGTACACATGCGAGGGATCATCCCGATGAAAACTGCCGTCGTTCGAGCCGAGGTTCAGCGTCTCATCCGCCAAGCTCCGTTCCGCCCCTTTGTTCTCAATCTGGAGAACGGAGACCGAATCACCATCGAGCATCCCGAGAACATCGCATTTGATCCGGGCCCCGACGGCTCTACCGACTGCTACGTGATCTCTGGCCGGCTGAGGGTTTTCAGCACGTTCGAAGCGGTGACCAGTGCCGCCCTTCTGGACACCGAGGGGCAAGTTCAAGCCTGACAAACGCCGTGAGCCAGTAGCTGCGGCCGGTCCCAGGGCAGCAACACGTGGTCGCCCGGCAAAGTGTTCTCAATACGGGAGACAAAAAGGGAGAAAAAGGGGGACGTAGCGCTTTTACGGCTTCTGCTTCCTGGGTCGGCCCCTGGGAGGCAAACAAGATTCCAAGCCCAGCCGTTCAGCCGTGTCCTTGGTGTGCGTGTCCCCGCTGGCAGAAACAAAGGTGTCAGGAACCGAAAAAGGCCTCTTTTTGCACCCTTGCACCCCGAAATCGGTCCCTGACACTCGGATCTTCCGGGGATAAGTGCGAATGCCGGGGAAAACGGCCCTCGCCCAGTAAGAAGGCCCACAAATCCCGGGATGCTCGCACCAAAAAACGGAAGAGCCTGACACTCTTATCCCCCGCGAATCGAAACGGGGTAGGCAAAGCCAGTCGATCGATCCGTCCCGCGCCACCAAGGCCGCCGTCTGGCAGTCGCCAATGAGAGCGTAGTCTTCGATCCGTAACGGCATGCGTCGGCCTCCATGGGTCGCGGCACTAATGCGACGCGTGCGCGGTCGTGGCCGACTGCTGGGGTTCCATCAGAGCATCGAGTGCGGGGGTCTCGGGAGACATGATCGCCAGCTCCCGCAGCATGACCATAACAGGCAGCGCCGTGACCATCCCCAGCGGTCCCCACAACCAGCCAAAGAACAAGATTGCAGCGAGAACCATGACAGGGTCGAACCGGACAGCTCGCCCGTAGACCATCGGTGCTATGACATAGCCCTCCAGGGTCAGCCAGGCGAGGATCACGATGAGCATCGTCACCGGTTGCCACCAGCTTCCTTCTCCTGTAGTCAGCGCCACGAGAGTCAAGAGTGTGCCGCCGACCATGGGTCCGAAATAGGGCACGAATTCGAGAAGCCCGAATATGAGTCCCCACAGGTAGGGCTGAGGCAAACCGATCAGCCAGGCTGCTGTTCCGATCACGGCCGCCCCGCAGATCGAGACCATCACCACGAATCCTCCAAACACGGTGATCGTGCTCTGGATTCGCTCCAGGTTCTCGCGTCGCGGTCGCAGACCCAGGAAATACAGCACCCGAAGCAGTCGAGTGATCCATTCCGACCGTGTCTGCAGCAAATAGAATACGAACGAGAGGCAGATCACGGCCGAGCCGATCAAGCCGACGATACCGCCGATCCCCGTGACCAGCCAGCCGCCGAGGAGCCGCAGGTTGCTCCGCAGAATCTGCTTCAAGAACGCCACGGGATCAAGCCTCGCGGGCTTGGACATCCCGCCCCGTTGATCGGCACCGTCGCCGGTGGCTGCGGCGGCATCGGTCTCGCCGTCAGGATTCGCACCGTGTGGACCCGGGGATTCTTCCGACGCCCGGATTGCCCCCAGCGAGATCAGCAGACGCTCACCTCCAACGGACTTCGTCGCGGTCGCGAGCAGCCGGCTGAGGCGGTCAAGGTAGCGGTCGGATTGTTGCAATATGGTGCCGGCCTGGTAAGCCAGCAATCCCGCTGTGAACGTGAGTGTGCCCGTGACCAGAACAAGGCAAACGAGGCTGGAACCCGTCCGTCCCACGCCCATGCGCTCGATTCGCCTGGCCAGTGGCGAAAGCGCGATCGCCAGGGCCAGTGCAAGCACGAACGGCACCAGAATCGGGGCCAGCATCCACGCCGCGCCCGCAGTCAACAGTCCCGCGATCCATCGCAGAATGGTCGTATGTGCGTCCAGAGTTTCCTCGACCCCGTTCTCATCCGCGGGGCCTGTCACGGAATGGCTCGACATCCTGCTGCTCCTTGCCCGCGTGCTCATCCAGTTGGAAGTAGCGAGTCAGATCATCTGCAATCGACGTGCCGCCAGTGATGAGTAATACTTCATCAAAGGGAACAGGCGCAGGGAGCGAAGCGACAACAAACGGGTGGCGAGTAGAAGCTTGCCGCCCGCCATTCGCTGTTCCGGGTCGATGCTGAATATCCGCGGTTTTCGAGCTCAGAGCGCCTCCGGCTTGAGGACCACAGCGTGGAGGTTCATGACGGCAAATCCCTTGAGTTTGCCCGCAACAAGCTTGATGATCAGGCTGCCGGCTTGATCGATCTCGATTTTACTCGCCGGGACAGTCTTATAGCTCCGCCAACCGCCGGTCGCGGCGACATTGCAGGATACGGTCTGGTCGCCGACACTCAGGGTGTACTCGGTTCCGGCCGTGCCCTCGGGACGGGCCTGCGCCACTTCGACCCGGAACAGCCCGGGACGGGTGATCTTGGCCGGCCAGCTCACAGTATCCGACGCATCCACCCAGTAGCCGATATTCCGCTCCTGATCGCCCTCGACGCGAGCGGTCGCGCCGTGGATCTCGGTGTCATCAGCCGTCAGCCGCAACGTTCCGTCCTTGGCTTGAGCTGGGGACGACTGCACCGGGCGAACCTCTCCCTCCGCACTGGCTACGACCACGCTCGCGATCGGATCGGGAGGATTGGTTGGAACCGTGATCACCACCGATTCTCGCGTGCACACGACGTCGAGTGGCTTCTCCGGCTGGGCCAGAAGGTAGGCCCCGGCGACCTTGCCGGCCATGGGAATCGTGAGCCGGCCGTCCGCGGGCCAATCGAGCACGTGGCTCCGTATCGGACTTCACGTTCGAGTTCCTTCATCGTACCCATGAGGGTGGGACTGGTGCCATCGCCAGGCGGTCTCGATGATCGGAGTAATCGCTGTGTACCTCGGCTCCCACCCCAGTTCACGGCGGGCATGGCTCGCATCGGCCACAAGCGCCGGCGGATCGCCGGCGCGCGGGCCGGCCATCTTGGCGGGGATCGGCAGCCCCGTTACCTGGCGGCAGGCCTCGATGACCTCGCTCACGCTCGATCCCCGCCCGGTTCCCAGGTTGAGCTTGAGCTCGACGCCCCGCTCCAGCCGCTCGAGCGCGGCTTGGTGCGCCGTGGCGAGGTCATCGACGTGAATGTAATCGCGGATACAGGTCCCGTCCGGAGTCGGGTGCTTGTCTCCAAAGACCGTCACATGCTCGCGCTGTCCGAGTGCGACCTGGAGGACCAGCGGAATCAGGTGAGTCTCGGGATCGTGGTCTTCGCCCAGGTCGCCATCGGCCGAGGCGCCGGACGCGTTGAAGTAACGCAGGGCGGCATAACCCCAGCCATAGGCGTGGGCATAGTCGGCCAGAGCGTGCTCGATGACGAGCTTGGTGAATCCGTAAGGATTGATCGGGCGCTGCGGCTGGCTCTCGCGGATGGGGACCTGCTCCGGCTCGCCATACGTGGCGCAGGTGCTCGAGAAGACGATCCGCGAGACGCCCACGGCGCGCATGGCTTCCATCAGGGAAAGCGTGCCAACCACGTTGTTGCGGTAATACTTCGCCGGGTCGGTCACTGACTCACCCACGTAGGCAAAGGCGGCGAAATGCATCACGGCGTCGATCCGCTGCTCGCGCAGCACCGCCTCGACCTTGCCCCGTTCCAGCAGGTCGCCCTCGATCAGACGACCGGGCGCCACCGCGGCCCGGTGGCCGAAGACCAGGTTGTCATAGACCCAGATCTCATGGCCTGCGGAGGCCAGCAGCTTGGCCGCGTGGCAACCAACATAGCCCGCGCCGCCTGTCACAAGGACATTCATGATCTTCGCTCCGCGGGCGTTTCAGCCCTGGTACTCGTCCCCCGCGCCGAACTGGCGGACGCATGCCGCAATCTCGCGCTTAACCTGTTCCACGAGGTCAAGGGAGGCGCCGACGACTTCCCAGCGAGCCAGGCCGTTCTCGCTCTGCGACACCCGCTGGCTGACCTGGAACCAATCCGTTGCCGGATGGGTCTGTGCGTTGACATCGAAGGGCAGTCCCCGGCGCATCAAGGTGGCCTCCATGTCCATCCCGTTCTTCATGCGGTCGAGTGCGCAGGCGCCCAGGCCCTGGAAATGCGCGCGAACCGCGTCGAGCGCTTCGGCCCGGGCCCGATCGCCGGGGAACTTGTAGCCCCACTCGCGCTGTCGCGCGGTCGTTGCCTGGATGGCGATCAGGCGATCAAGGCGGGCCGGGGTCTCATGCCAGGTCCGGGCGACAAGAAGGGCAATGTAGAGCGTGTTCTCCGTGCAGTATCTCCCCTCGGCGCCGAGCGAGAATGCCTCGTAATAGTGAGCCGATTCCTCGACCGCGCCGAACCTGCTGGAGTCGTTGAGCAAACTCTCCTTGATCTGAGAATGGCCATTGCGGATGACGTCCACCGTCACGCCGGTTCGGGCCATCTCGATGATCGCCAGGGGATTCGACTTGAGATCGGCAAACACGCCCAGGCCCGCGCCGCCGAACCGGCGGCGGATCTCGGGAAGGATCGCCGCGTAAACGAAGCTCGATGAGAGGTACGTTCCGTCTCCCCGGTAAATGTCGAGCCGGTCGCCGTCGCCGTCGAAGAACATGCCAAGCTGGTACCGTCCCGAGCGCAGCGCCTCGAGCCCAGCGCGGATCACGGACTGCTTGACCGGGTTGGGGTCGCCCAGGGGAAACGTTCCGTCGGCCGCATAGTGTAAGGGCTCCAGCGCGGCGCCCGCGCGGTCAAAAGCCGGCATCATCTCGCGGCCCGAGGCACCGAAGAGGTAGTCCTGGAGGATACTCGCTCCTTGCAGCGATCCCGGACTGACCCCGGCCAGCGCCATGCTGTGGTTCACGAAGTCTTCCATCAGATCTTTCGCCCGCAGATCGCCGCGCTTTGCCCTGGAGGCCGAAGTGCCGGCAACGTACAGCGCCTTGATCCGGTCCAGTCCGCCTTCCGGCCCGATTCCCTGGGCGATCGGTCGAACTCCCTGCCCGAGGATCTTCTGCCCCGTATCGCCGGAGGGATTGTGCGAGGCGCCGACGATCACCGCGGCGAGCTGCGGATGACGCATCGCCGAGTAATAGAAGTACGAGGTCGAGGACGCCCCGGGAAGGTAGACCACATCCAGCCCCGCGGCCCGGAAGGCGTCGATCGTGACGGTCAGATACTGGGGACCTGTCCGGCGCGCATCGTGAGCCACCACGACTCCGGGCGCCCCAAGCACCTCGCGGATATAAAACGCCTCGGCTCGCGCCAGCCGCTCTGCAAGCTCCGGCGTCAGCAGCGAGGACGGCGTGCGGATGTCGTACGCCCGGAACATCGAGAGGTTCAGTTGGTCTTCCACCGCCGGCCCCCGATCAACGGGTTAAGTTGGTCAACTCCCGTCATTGTCCGACTCGTCGAACGCCAAAGTGGCAGGCACCCGGTGACGAGCCCGCGAAGAGATACGGTTCGCGGCCGGTTGCCTCGCGATAACGGCGGGCGATCCCCGCGACGGCCTCGCCTGCGTGGGCCCTTCCCAGGATGGCGACCGCGCCCCCGCTTCCGCCGCCGGTGATCTTGGCACCGTAAAGCCCCGCAGCCGGCCCGGCCTCGCATCCCAGCTCCACGAGGAAGCCGGCCTCACGGTCGTGACGCGCCCAGATTCAGACATGGGAAGAGACTTCCTCGAGCCGGGTGTGATGAACTGGCGAGACCGCACGAAGCTCCGCGGCCTTCTCCTCGGGCGACGTATCGCTCAGGAAACTGCCGCCGCCAATCTCCGGGCCGGCCAGGTACTTCAAGAGGTTGGGCTTGCGGAGCGGCGGGTGAAACTCGATGTGGAAATGAAAGCCTTCATGCGGCCGGCCATCGGTGGGTGCCTGGTGCACGGCCATCACGTAAGGAAACGGCATCTTCCACAGATTGTCGAAGCGGATCAGCACTTCCTGGAGCACGGCCGCCAGATCGCGCAACTCCGCCGGCGAGAGGCCGGCCAGGCTCGCATGGACCTGCCGGGGTGTGACGAAGGTCTCGTAGGCGTAACGCGCGAAGTAGGGAACAAACGCGATGGCCGAATCATTCTGACTGAGAATCCGCCGTCCGTCGGCCTGCTCGGTCGCGATGATGTCCTCCATCAGCACCCGGCCATGCTCGTCGCGGTAGCGCTTCGAGATGGCGGCCTCGTTCTCGATCGTCTTGAAGACGAAGTTCGTGGCGTAGATCTGACAGTGCGGATGCGGATTCGAGACGCCCACCACCTCGCCCTTGTTCTCGAACATCAAGACATGGTTGACCTCCGGCCGCGCGCCGAGATCGCGATACTGCTCTTGCCAGGCCGCCAGCAAAGCCACGACCAAGTCGCCCTCCAGCTCCGCGAGCGTCATGTCGTGCCGCGGGGCGTAACAGACCACTCGCGCAACGCCCCCGGCAGATCGATTGCGGTAGATCCCCGGAGCGGGGTCCAGGTCGCGCGGCGCCGTGGGCCCGACACAGGGCATATCGTTGTCGAAGACGAAGATGCCCGTGTAATCGGGATTCCGTGTCCCGCTGACCCGCGTGTTGCCGGGACAGAGCGGACAGTCCGCCACGTAATCCGGAATTTTCCGGGCCGGGCCCTCCACCGTCTCGCCGACCCATGGGCGATTGTTCCGGTGGGCCGCCACGATGACCCATTCCTCACGCAAAGGATGCCAGCGCTGTTCCCAGGTCATGATGACACACCGACCCTTACAAGATTCTTCGATCGAGCACGACATTCACCAGTGGCCAAAGCACGCCGTCCTACGTCAATCTCGAAGCACGTGATTCACTTTCCTAGTATGCTCATCTCAATATGAGATGCATGCCCTGGCGATCGGAAGACGCGCTGGGTGGCGGGACGGAAATCCCTGGCCTCGGCCTTGAAGATGTTCGGGACATAGGTCTGGGGATTACGGTCGATCAGGGGAAACCAGGTGCTCTGGATCTGCACCATGATCTTGTGCCCCTTCTTGAAGCAATGATCATTCCAGTGCAGGTCGATCGTGTATTCCTCGACCCGGTCGGGCTGGATCGGCTCGGGATTCTCGAAGCTCTTGCGGAACCGGCCGCGATAGACGTCATTGGCGATCATGAGCTGGTACCCGGCCATCTTCGGGTCGTCTTCGGGGTAGACGTCGATCAGCTTGGCGATCCAGTCGCTGTCGGTGCCGGATGTCGAGGCGAAGAGACGAGCGACGATCGGGCCGGTCACCGTGACATCCTCGGAGAGCGGCTCCGTCTCGTAGCTGAGGACGTCGGGCCGGAGATGGACGAACCTCTGATCCTGGACCAGCCAGAGCGGCCACCCGGGGCCGGGATAGGTGGCCGTGATCGGCCGCGGCCGGTAGGGCACGGGATGATCGGGGTCGGACAGGTACGCGTCGAAGCCGGCATCATTTTCGTCGGCGGGTGGCGGCTCGAACGCCAGCCGGCCGTTCTTCCGGGCGTAGATTCGTTGTGGAGTTGTCTCGCGGGGCGGCCAGCGATCGTACGACTGCCAGGTGTTCGAGCCGGTGCGAAACGTCAACGCCTCGGGGAACGACCGGGAGCCCCGGTCCTTGAGATGGGCCGCAAACCAGGGAGCCTGGATCTTGGACCGGAAGTGCTTTGCCGTCGCCGAGCCGAACTCGACGGGGCCCAGCCGGTCGCCATCGCCGCTGGACCAGCCGCCGTGGTTCCAGGGGCCGACAACCAGGACATTCTGCCGCTCCTGATCGCTCTTCTCGAATCCCTCGTAGACCTTGAGCGGACCGTAGAAATCTTCCTGATCCCACCAGCCGGCGACGTTGAGCGTGGGAACCGGAGTTCGGCCAAGGTAGGGAGCAACGGCCTGCCTGCGCCAGAACTCGTCGTAGCTGGGATGCTCGACGAAATCGTTCCAGGTGGGGATCTTGCCCTTCAGATACCGGGCATTGGCACTCGAGAGCGGGCCGAGCCGCAGGTACCACTCGTAGGTGTCGCGACGATCGAAGGTGAAGATCGTATTCTCTTTCGAGGTCTCCATCATCGCGGCGTATTCGAAACCGTAGCTGAGCCGGAACGCCCCGTTATGATGAAAGTCGTCGCCCAGGAACATGTCGGCCGGCGGTGCCTGGGGCGAAGCGGCCTTGAGCGCCGGGTGCGGCTCGAGCAAGGCCATGACCGTGAGCCAGCCCGGGTACGAGATCCCCAGCATGCCCACCCGCCCGTTGTTGCCATTCAGGTTCTTGACCAGCCAGTCGATCGTGTCGAAGGCGTCGGTCCCCTCGTCGATCGCCTTCGCTTCCGCGGTCCCGCGCGGGGGACGGATCATCACGAAGACGCCCTCGGACTTGTACCGGCCGCGGATATCCTGGAAGGCGAAAATATAGCCCTCGTCGGCCAGGTCCTTAAGATAATCATCCAGGGAGCGAGGAGCGCCGCCGGCGATGCCATAAGGCGTTCTCATCAGCATGATCGGCAGCGACCCTTCCTGCTTGACCGGCCTGTACACGAGCGTGTGCAGTCGAACGCCGTCACGCATCGAAACCATGAACTCGGACTTCTCATAACCGGAAATATCGGCTCGGGCAATCCCGACCAGCCCCAGCACGACGGCACCCAGCAGCTCCATGACATGCGACAGTTCGCTGCATCTTGGTTTCATCGGTCCAGTCCGCTCCAGATCATTCAGCAATGGAGTCAGGCGAATGCGGCGAGATTCCGGCCGGCACCAGATTCCAAACACTACGGCGGCAGGATGCTCGGCGACCGAATTGCCACGCGTTTCCCGGCAGGTTCCGATAAGATAGACCGCCGGCACCGGTCTTTCAACAAGACGGACATCACAGCACCGTGGGGTCTCAGACGATCGCCCGGACAACCCCGCCGTCGACACGGAGCGCTGCGCCGTTGGTGGCTGACGAGAGGGAGCTACACACGAAGACGATCATGTTGGCGACTTCCTCGACCGTCGCGAACCGCTTCAACAGCGACGTTGGACGTGCAGACCGGAAGAATTCGGCCTCGAACTCGGCACGGCTGATGCCCTGCTGTTTCGCCAGCTCCGACACGAACGTGCCCACGCCTTTCTTACAAAACATTAGTTTCCAGGTTTTGCTGTACTAACTCTATCCAAACGATCATTATAATTGGCGAGAGCACATGTATAACTCTCAGTGATTTGTGGCCAAGGTTGGAGCGCAAAGTCCAAATACACAATGCCTTACACCAATTTATAGTAAGCAACATACGAATTGACGTTGATGTTATTCGGCCTTTTATCTAGTTGATGATAGTTTTCTTTCACGAATGAGTAATGAGCTTGGTCTGACCGAAGTCTTTGATTCTAAATGACTTGCGTTAGTACAGTAAATCCTGGAAACTACCGAATAGGGGAAAGTTGATGGCCCCGGCAGGGACCTGGGGCTTGACCGCGGCGCCGGGAGGGCTTAAAAAATGAGGACGACCGGTTGCTCATGGCGGGCAGTTCGGTCAGGTCATGCAGGCCCCACCGTGCTAAGCACGGGCGGGGTTTCTTCGTCTACCGGTTCCTGCCTTAGGGACCGCAGCGCACGCGAGCGCGTCGCGGGTCGGTAAGCCCAGGCCATCCCGGTCTGGGAATTGAGAGTCTGTTCCATAAGCCAAGAATTCAGGCCCGAAACGCCTTGGTTCTTGCCGAGAAACCGGGCTTATGGAACCGACTCTGAGATCGGTTTGCTGCGCGACGATGGCGACGGAGAGAGACCCACCAGAGCCGCCCTTGGCCATGAGAGGACTGTGGGAAATGAGCGTCATTCCGATCGTTGAGCATGACCGAGCCACTCCGACGTCTGAGCAATGCGCGGCCGTCGATCGGCTTGCCGGCGAGCTGGCTCGCGACAATCCCACGCTGGCGGTTCCGGAGGAGTTCCGCCCCCTGGTCCCGGAAACGCTGGATGACATGGCCACGCTTCATCTGGACGACTTCAGCGAGATCCCGCTGCTCGACCAGAGTCACGAGGTCTGGCACTTGCAGCAGCGGGCCCGGTTGCGTGCCGGGGATGGCGACTTCGTGGTCTGCTCTGCGCCGGCCGTGGACGGCTACGAGGAATACTGCCGCGATTACCTGGGCCTGGGTTCCCCGCGGTGGCTCGATCCGCCGCCGTCGCGGGCCGGCCCGTCGGGGCTGGCGCTGGCCTGCTGGAAGGACCGCGCGACCCGGCGCAAAATCATTCACGAGTTACGATGTGGCGAACTCCTTGCGCTACACCCGCACATGGGGACGTTCGCGGTCTGGGAACTGGCGGCACTGCTCCAGCGGGCGAGCCGCCAGCCGGTGCGGGTGATCGCACCTCCACCCGGGGTAACGCGGTGGGTCAACAACAAGATCGCCTTTGCCGATACTGTGACCCGGCTATTCGGCCCGCAGATGCGGCCGCGGATGGTTGCCGTTGCCAATTTCGCCACCCTATCCCAGCGGGTTGCCGAGCTGGCGGAGGACGCGCGCGTCCTTGTCATCAAGCTTCCTGACTCTGCTGGAGGAAGAGGCAACGTGGTGATCGACGCCACTCTGCTGCGGGGGAAATCATTGCTGGCGATCTGCAAGATGCTCGAGCGCCTCATCCGGCCGCTCTGCTGGGATCGCCGGAACCCGCTCTTGGTCGGGTGCTGGGAGACCGACGTGATCGGCACCCCTTCGGTTCAGCTCTGGATCCCGCCCCGGCTCCAGGGGCCGCCCATGGTCGAAGGGATCTTCGCGCAGGTCCTCGTCAATTGCGAGGGCAGCTTCCAGGGGAGCTGCAAGGCCGATCTTCCTGGTCCGCTCGGCCAGGAGATCGTCACCCGCAGTTGGCTGCTGGCCGAGCTCTTTCAACGGCTCGGCTATGTCGGGCGCTGTTCCTTCGACCTGATCCTCGTCGGCGACGACCTGGGATCGTGCCGCATCGAGTTCATCGAGTGTAACGGGCGCTGGGGGGGGACATCAGGACCAATGACGCTCATGAACCGGCTCTTCGGCGACTGGACTGCGCAACCCTATGCATCCTCCCAAGACCACCTGGAAGGTTTGAACCGTCTGCGGTTTCTGGACTTGCTCGACGGGCTCCAGAGCGACTTGTACGACCGTCGCACGGGCCGGGGCTGGATCATCCTCTACAATCCGCTCCAGATTGCCAGCAGCTCAGGGATCTCGTTTCTCGTCCTGGGCTCGAGCTGGAGCGAGTCGTTGCGGAAGGCGCGGGTCGACTTGCCCGTCCGGCTGCGGCAGCTCGTCACCCGGCGCGCGGAGACCGGGCCGGTCTCGGTGCGGGTCGAAATCCGGCGAGTGCTGATCGATCGCACGGGATGGCCGGCCTCCGATCCAAAATCTTCAGAGC
Source organism: Isosphaeraceae bacterium (assembly GCA_049579985.1). Taxonomy (GTDB): domain Bacteria; phylum Planctomycetota; class Planctomycetia; order Isosphaerales; family Isosphaeraceae; genus Aquisphaera. The sequence goes on from JBAUOX010000125.1 coordinate 11,592, forward strand.
CCTCATGGCCGGTTGTTGACGATCGCCGCGATCGGCTCGATCTTCGTGACAATCTGGGGATCGACCGTCAGCAGGCTCCGATCCGGGATTTCCCGCCAGTCTTCCTGCGAGATCGGCTCCGAGGCCATCACGACCGCCCGGTAGCCGGTCTCCTGGGCATGACGTACATGAGGGATGCCGCAGATCTCGCAGTCGTGAATCCCCCGCCGATCGACCCAGTAGAGGGTGTGGTTCCAGATGGTCGCGACCAGGGAAACCCCGTCAGTGAGGATGACGTTGAGCTTAGCAGGCTCATCGGCGCCGACCTCGGCGCACCACCGTGCGAGCTGGTCAATCCCCCCGGCGACGACTGACTTCAGCATGGCCAGGTCGGAGCCGGAGCAAGGGGTCTCAGGCGCGATCCCATTGCGTTCCAGGCGGCTGAGCAGCCAGAAGAAGATCTGCTCGCTGTCGGTGCTCCCTTTGCGAAACGCCTGGAGCCGGGGCCCCGTCTCGCTCACCAGCCGGTCCTGCAAAGTGGCGAACGCGGTGAGCGTTCCATTGTGGGCGAAGATCCAGGGCCCGTAGGAGAAGGGATGGGTGTTCTCCAGCGCGACCGAGCCTATTGTCGCCATCCGGATGTGGGCGACTACCGTGCGGGAATAGACCCGCTCGGCTGTGCGAGCGAACTGGACGTCCTGAAAAGCCGCCGCCGCGCGGTGTTCCACCTCCGGCATCGTGCCGGGGTAAAACCCGATTCCCCAGCCGTCGGGGTGTGACTTGCCCCGCAGGTCGGAGCGGCTCTGGAGCAGGAGCGCGTTTTGCGCATGTACCAGGGTGCACTCGACCTTGGTCTCCGCGCTGGCCCGAAATCCGTAAAGCCGGCACATCAGGTGGTCTCAGGTAGTTCAGGGGAATCGATCGGGGAGGTCACCTGGCCGTGATCTTGACCTGGCGCCGGCTCGGGAATCTCGGTCCAGCGTTTCGCTTGCTGGCGCAGGGCCAGGAGCGCCGCGAAGTATTTCTGCTGTGTGGTCTGGTCGAGCGTAGTCAGGTAGCTCAGGAGCGTGCCGCAACTGACCGCGTGGTCAAGCATCATCTCGGCCTGTTGGAGCAAGCGGGCCTGTTCCTCGTCACCGAGTCTCCGCCAACTGTCGCTGTTCACGACCAGGACTCGGGTGAGAAGATCGCGGCCGGCCCGGTGTTCCTCGTACAGCCGGTCAATGTAATCGCGGCCGCGCGCCCGGGCGACTTCGGGGTAGAGGAACACTTCCTCGAACAGAATATGGGGACCGGCTGCACGATCCAGTTCCTCGGCGATCCGCTTCGCCTCCGAGAGATCATGCCGGCCGAGGGCGTCTTTCAGTTGCTTGAGCGCGCGGGTCACCTGCTGGTGATCGTCGACGAATGCGGTTGCCAGGGGGGGCCATTCCACAGCCATGGCGCTCGGCCTTTCACGATTGAGGCTTAACGGTTTCCGGGATATCCGAGGTTCTCATGATCGTATCCCGATGGATTCGGCAGCGCGGGCGGTCTCGATCGGGGAGAGGAGGAAAACCCCTTCGCAGTCTGGCGCGCTCTTCAGTGATACGTTCTTTCCTGTATTGTTGCATTTTTCCCTGGCGCTCGCCAGTTGGTGCGCGCGTCTTGGTGGGTTGCAGCGGTTGCGTACCGTAAAATGGGCCACTCGACCCCCCGTCCTGGTGCACCAACCGGCGAGCACCTGCGGATGGCCTTGCCCACTGCAAACTCTCCATTCGTATACATCAATCAGGTTCCGCTTCCCAAGAATCCGGTTTGCCGTTATGCTATGCCACTGAACGGCCTTCCCGCCATTCATTCATTCACTCACGGAGGAGTTGGCTGATGAAAAGGACATTCGGCCTGGCGGCGGTTGTCGCGACCCTGTTCTTGGTCTCGGGATGTAGCGGACTGCATGGCAAGGACCGACCAGCGCGTGATCCGGTTCGATTGCCCGGCGCTCCTGCCCTGGAAGGAAGCCCCACCACCCCGGCCATTCCCGGCATGACCGGCTCGAGTCCCGTAGTACCGCCGGCGCGGTCGGTCGGGTCGAATTGATCTTTGAAGATTCGCCATCCGTCGAGCGAATCAAGCTGGTTCTCGGCTTGAGGGTGAGGGGATGGTCAGGAATCAGCCTCTCGAGGCTCGATGGCTCGGATTCGAAGCCGGGCCACGAGCCCCGGCCTGGGCTGATCAAAAGTTGGTCTTGCATCGAGTTTGTGTTCATCCAGCTTTCGTTGACGGGCCTTTCCCAGCCCCTTACGGGGTGCCAGGGTCGAGGTCGTCCGGGCACCCGGAGGTTTGCTCATCGTGGTCGATCACCTCCATGGAAATCAGCTCGAGCTCGCGTCCGTGGATGAGCTGGGGCGTTAGTGTGTCGCACACCGGGCAGCGAAACCGTGAAGCGTCTTGAAGAATCCGGTTCTCCAGGCAGCGCGGGCAGAAGACGACGACAGGCTGCTCTTCCACGCTCAGTCGCGACCCCTCCAGCGGCGTTCCTTGCACGCTCAGCCCGTAACAGAATTGGAGAGCCTCGGGAACCACGCCGGAGAGAGCACCGACGCGTATCAGGACGCTCCGCACCCGGACAGGTGGCGGTTCGCACCCGGAGAGCGCCTCGCACGCGACCTCAATGAGACCCTGGGCGATAGAGAGTTCGTGCATCTTGAGAAGTCCGACCGTGGGCGTCGCCTCTGACAGACCGGCGAGCGGCCAGTGTTGCGGCGAAAGCCGTAGTGGCGGCCAGTCGGATCTCGTCCTCTCCCTCACTCTAACCCTGATTTTCAGCACGCGAATCGAACCTGCTTCTTGCGCGCCATGGAATTACCCCTGCGCCAGTCCGAGATCTTGCAGAGCCTCCAGGACACGGGCGTGGCATCGGCCGTTGGTGACGATGACACCGCGATTGGCACTCAGCTCCCGCCCATGGCGGAAGTCCAGGGGCCGCCCCATGATGTCGGTCACGGTTCCTCCGGCTTCCTCGACGATCAAGGCTCCGGCGGCGTGATCCCATATCTTCTCGCGGTAATCAGCCCGGGTCGGCATGCGGAGATAGATTTCCGCCTCGCCCCGCGCAACGATCCCGTACTTGACCTGGCTGTCCATCCTGGCGGGTGGCGCGACGATCCCCAGCCGCGCCGCGATCGCAGCGGCGTCTCCATGTGCGCTGTGGCCTGACTCGACCGACTCGCAAAATCGGAGCAACGCGGGATCGGTTCGCTTGCTGACTTGCACCGGCAAGAATTCCGGTTCGTATTCCTCCTCCTGTTCCAGCGGCACGACAATCGCCCCATGCCCTTGCACGGCCGCGAAGATCACACCCCGACTCGCGGCGGCCGAAGCCGAGTCGATCGGCAGCTTGGGGCATGACAGGGCCGCGACGACAACCTGGCCTTCGACGATGAGCGCCAGAGCCACGGCGTACTGCTCGTTGCGGAGAAAGCCTTTGGTTCCATCGATCGGATCGATTGTCCAGAATCGGTCGCAATACTGGCTGCTTCCCCCCCGGCCGATCCAGCCGCGGACCTCGGCCGGAGAGGGGTTGCGATCTGCATCGAGCCCGAGCGCTCGCACCTGACCGACCACCTCGTCAAGGACGGCCGTGTTCCCCGATCTTCCGAGTTCCTCCGCGTCCTCCTCGGCGATGACGGGATCGTCCGGAAACGCGATCCCCAGCGCCCGGCAGATGACGGCCTGGCTGCCAAAGTCTGCCACCGTCACCGGGCTCTTGTCCCTCTTGTCCAGGACCTCCGGCTTCAGGGCCGCCCTCACCGTGAGACACAACCGCGCCGCCTGGCGGACAGCCCGGATGGCCTCGGACTGCTCACGCTCGTAATGCCGGCTCATGTTCCCTCCGGACCAACGCGTTCGCTCGGTGTTTCTCACGGCAAGGGCTGGAAGCCGCGACCTCTGCCCATGAGCGCGTCGATTATACGGGCCCGTGGTCCAACCTCGACCGTCAGGACTGACTTTGAGTCGCTCGCTGGGATTTGTCAAATGGAACTTCCCTGTCGATGATTTCGTCCGACGGAGTCGAGCCTGGATCATCATGGATGGAACATCGATGACCACCCCGCACGTTGCCGGCTGCGTGGCCTTACTCATGGCAGCGCAGCCCGAGGCTCCCGTTTCGGATATCATCCAGGTGCTCTAGTACTACAGCGCTGGATCGGTGCTCCTGACTTCCCGTCCGAGCGGGTAGGAACCGGGCTCACGAGCCTGAAGCGCAAGCGAAGGGGGGTTCGAAAATGCATGTCGTTCAATGCCCTTCGCTTGCGCTTCAGGCTTGTTGCAAGCGACTTCCCCGGCATCGTTTGCATTCTCGACGGCGATCGATCCAGCGCTGTAGTACTAGGAGACGGCCCTGCATCGCTCGAGGACCAAGGATTGTCCGCACCGTGCACCAGTTGCTTCCCCCGGCCTTCGATGGACCGCGCAAACCCTGAGAGCCGGATCGGGGTAGAATATCGCGATGTCTCATTGTCCGGTCCCAGAGGCAGAGGCATGATCCATTCATCCGTCGAGGAACTTTGAGGTCCGCTAAAATGATGGCACACGAACTCGAAGTCGCGGAAGAGGCGGCTCGCGCCGGCGGGGCGGTCGCCGCGCGGTTTTTCCGCACCGGGGCGACGGTCTTCACCAAGGAGTCGGCGGCCGGCAAGGCCACGAGCTACAACCTCGTCTCCGAGGCCGATCTCGAGGCCGAGCGGGCGATCGTCGCGGTGATTCGCAAGGCATTTCCAGATCATGCGGTTCTGGGCGAGGAGCTGCATGGCGGCGATAGCGCCTCCAGCGCGCTCCTCGCCAGCGAACACCTCTGGATCGTCGATCCGATCGACGGCACAAGCAACTTCGTGCACGGCATCCCGCACTTCGGGGTCTCTGTCGCCTACTACCATAAAGGGCAGCCGGCCTGCGGCGTGATGGTAAATCCGGTCCGCGACGACTGGTTTTTGGCAGCTCGCCGGCAAGGCGCCTTCCACAACGGCCAGCGCGTCCGCGTCGCCGAGAACCAGCGACTCGACGAGGTCCTGATCGGCTTCGGCTACTATTACGACCGCGGCGCGATGATGGAGGCGACCCTGGCCGCGGTAAGCGACCTGCTGCACCGCAACATCCACGGCGTCCGGCGCATGGGGGCGGCAACACTCGACCTGGCCTATGTGGGGCTCGGCGCCTTCGGCGCCTTCTTCGAGTACGAGCTCGCCCCTTGGGACTTCGCGGCCGGCCGCCTCTTCGTCGAGGAGGCGGGCGGCAAGGTCACCACCGGACGCGGCGAGCCGCTGCCCATCGCCAGTACAAGTGTCGTCGCCAGCAACGGACTCTTGCACGGGGCCGTGCTGGAGATCGTTGCCGCCCATCATCCGCCATTGCGGATTTGAAGCCGCAGGTCAAGGCTGGTGGAAGCGGCAAGCGAAGTCTCGGCCGGAAATCATGCTTCGTGGGGTCGTTTCGAGGATAAGGTGTCGGGAACCGGTGTCGGGTACATTGATGCAAGAAAGTCGTTTTTCGG
>JBAUOX010000126.1:0-2950 GCA_049579985.1 Isosphaeraceae bacterium
GGACAGGGCCAGAGATCAGAGCCATCGCAGGGCGATCATGTACAAGGCGGTTGCGACCGGGCTGGTGCTGGTGCTCAACTTTCCTCGGGGAGGGGTGCTCATCCGATTGTCAAACTGGTCCCAGGGCGGCGGACTGGCGGGCCGACTGGTACAGATCCTGGTTCTTCCTTACTGCACCTGGATCTTGCTGACGTCCATGTTCTTGCTCTGGTATCTCGGGCATGAGCCCCGCGGGATCGAGTTCTCTGACGAGCCGTCCTGAAGGTCGTTTCAGGAGTCTGCCGTCCGCGGCGACGAATCACGTCTTGCGGTAGGTCTGAGGGACGTACTCAGGAAGCGCCTTGCTCGGCGGAGCTATGGGCGATCAGCAAGCCCAGAGCGACCCGCCCCGCTTGCGCTCCAGGTGGAGATCCATTGACAGCCCTCGGGGCCGGCAACAAGATGGGTCCAGCAAACGGGTCGAACGGCGTGCCAGGGATCGGCTGCCGGCATGTTCTTTCGGTTCAGCCCACCCGTTCTCCAGGAGATGCCCACCCCATGGCGACCTTGTCGGGGCAACCACTGCCGCAGTCGCCTGCCTGCTCGCCTGTGGCCGAGCTCTGCTCGTGCCTCGGGTTGTTCGCCGTGGGCATCGCGATCAACATCGCACTCGTCCAGTGTGCCAATGCGCAGTTCTGGCTCACGGGCGAAGAGGGTTCGGTTGCGTTCAAGGACGTGGTCTTCCTTCGGCTACGGCTGCAACACTGCCGGTACGATACCAACCTCGGGGGGCACATCCTCTACTTTCTGGCTTACGCGGTTCACCCCGATCCGGGCCTCTGGTACGGACGAGAGACGAAGGCCGTCCTCATGGCTCTGGCCGGTCCATTGACCTACCTGTTCGCCCGCAGGCTGGGTCTTGGCTTCGCGGCGAGCACGTTTTCAGGGCTCTGCATCTTCCTGTTTCCAGGCTTTTCTTCCTTCTCTTGGATTGGGATGGAAGCGGGGTTGGAACTGCTCTTCGGAGGACTGGCACTCTACCTGGCGTACGGCCGAAGCATCTGGACCTGGCCGCTGGCCGCTGCCTCACTCGCGTTTGGCATACTGGTTTACGGCGGCGGCGCGGCGTTCGTGGTACCGGTCCTGGGCCTGATCGGTTGGCGGGTCTGGTGCGACCGTGACCGCCGATCCCTGCTCACCGCGCTGGCCGCGGCTGGGGTGTTCGTCGGAGTCCTTTCGCTGCCTTCGCTCTGGTGGGTCAACACGTCCCATGCCTATCGCGGCGGCGGCACGATCGAGCTGGTGCGGGCCCCCGTCCTCTTCCTGCGCCTGCTCTATGAGTCGTTCTACAAGCCGCACAGCTATTACTTCATTTCAACCAGTCCTGCCCTGGGAGGAGTACTGCTCTTGCCCCTGCTGGCCGCGGGAGTGTACGCGTCCTGCCGCAAGGCTTTCACCTGGTGGCCGCTCTGGCTGCTTGCTCTGGGATCCATCGGCCTTTACAGCATCGCAACACCGACCGGCGTGCGCCGAACGATTCCCCTGGTGTTCGTCGCGTCTCTGCTCCTGGGCGAGGTACTCGAATGGGCCGTCCAATTACGGCGGTTGTCGAAGGTCGCGGTGGTAATGGTCTCTCTCGCGGTTATCCTGTTGCTGGGCAGCCAGACTCTTGCCACCGCGCGGGCTTTGAGCGACCAGCGGCTCGTGCTGCCGCGCGATCGCGACTGGATCGGCACTGATATGAAGTCGCTCCTGGAAAATCAAGTTGTCGATCCACGCACTCGGGAGGCCGTCCTCAAGCTCAAGAACCCGATGCGCGCGATGTGCATGTTGTACCTCCTGCAAGATCATTCACGACGCGCATCCGATCCCCTGTTCAGTCTCGGGGAAATTCGGGCGTACTACTTGACGACCGATCCGGAGAAGTTCAAGTGAACGAGCGGTCTCGAGTGCTGTGTCCGCAAGCAAGAAGCCTGGCCGCTCAAGAGATCTGGCCACAGCGACAGGCTTGTGAGAAAATCATCAGGGGATTGATACGGAAATAGCCCTTGAGAGTTGAGACGGTCATGAGCACGACGGTCACTCCATCGCAAAGACCCGAAATCGAATACCCCGACTGCGACGGCCAGCCCATGTCGGACAACACCCTCCAATTCAAGTGGATCGTCACTATCAAGGAGGGGCTGGAAGCGCTCTTCCGTAACAACCCCGATGTCTTCGTCGCGGGTGATCTCCTGTGGTATGCCGAGGAAGGCAAACCGAAGATCCGCACGGCTCCTGACGCCATGGTGGCCTTCGGCCGGCCCAAGGGTTACCGCGGCTCCTACAAACAATGGGTGGAAGGGGGCATTGCTCCCCAGGTCGTCTTCGAGGTTCTCTCTCCTGGCAACCGACAGTCCGAGATAATCCGTAAGTTCCGATTCTACGAGCGATACGGCGTCGAAGAGTACTACGTTTATGATCCAGACAATGGTGACCTTGCGGGCTGGTTGCGAGGCGACTCGGGCCTTGAAGACGTTGCGGAGATGAACGGGTACATCAGCCCGCGGCTGAGTGTCAGGTTCGAGCCCGGTGAGGGATCAGACAGATTGAGAATCATCGCGCCCGATGGACAGCCCTTTCTGACTTACGTCGAACTCGTGGAAGCATGGGAGGCCGAGCGTCTTCGTGCCCAGGCCGCAGATCAGCGCGCCGAGACCGAGCGCCAACGCGCCGAGAACGAGCGCCAGCGCGCCGAACGCCTTGCCGCGCGGCTTCGCGAATTGGGGGAACAGCTCGACTGAAGGCCCTTCGTACAAGACGCTCGTGCAGGTCTTGAGTCACGACGAGCCAGACCGAATTCGTCTGGCTCCCTACTATCCGGTCAATCCCAGGACGGTTCCGAGTCTCCGCAAGTTTATCATGTGTCCCATGGCAAGAAGTCCCAGCAAGATCGAGACAGAGAGGCCTACCAACAGCACCACCACCCAGG
>JBAUOX010000127.1:0-4842 GCA_049579985.1 Isosphaeraceae bacterium
AGCCGTACTGGGGAAAACCCGCCGTACGGAATTTTAGAGGGGGAAGGGGAAACCCGAAGCTCGATTGAGCCCGCCGGGCGCCCCTTCCCTACTCGGCTCAAGTTAACTTGAAACTCGGTCTGACCCCGAGGTCGGATCGCGACCATCTTGGCTCCCGTCCGCTCCGTGACGAGATCGAGGCTATCCGTCGCCGCCTCCCCATAACCGAAAACCAGCCCTGAGCCCACGAAGCCTGCCGCACCCAAGGGCAAGCACCCGAGTTGCGTATGGTGTCCCGGAGCCGATTCCCTATTTCCGACCTCCGACGGCCACCAAGAAGCATCAACTTCAAATTCCGCCCGATAGACCGCTCGGGTTGAGCCGACTCTCAGGCCTCGTTTCAGGGGTTAGTCCGCAACCGCAACGCACTCTTCGGATTCGATGAAACGCACCTGTCGCTCTTCAACCTCCGTCAAAACTACGGGGTGTAACGGAGCGGCGAAGTGAGATTGTAGATCCTCAAACAGTGGTTGGAGCGTCGAATAGGCGTCTGCGGGGGGGAGAATTGCAGCGTCATAGACGCAAAGTAAATCAATGTCAGAGTCGATGGAGCCATTAAGGATGGAGCCGAATAAGTAAAACCGCACGCCTTCAGGAAGATCTTCGGTGTCGTTTATTCTTTTCTTTATCAGGGTCAGGCGGGACATACTTAATCATTTCCCTCCAGTGAAGTGATCCGAAGAACTCACCAACGTTGAAAACGCAAATGTCGTTCTGCTTTCCGTATTCCTTGGAGTCTTCAGTGTAATGGTTCCAGTTGGCGCAAGTAACTATACAATTCATTTCTGGAAACTCTCGCTTTGCGCTTAACACATCGGCAAGCCCAAGAGTGTAACGATCGACAAGGACCGCTGTCACGTCGGACATTCCGTTAACTCTCTTGATCTCGAAGACGATGTCGTCGCGACGAGTGAACGTTCCTACCTTTACGTGTACTGACAATGCATCCTCTACAAATCGAATCGCGCAATACGAAACACCCCAGTTATTTGATCCGTTAGCCATATACCAACACCTCAAAGTCGTTGGGGAACCTCGGGACACCATCGAATCGCTCGTAGCAATTTCTCTCAAAACCAGCCGCGTGTTCAATGAATTTTGCCACTATTCGGTACTCGTGCTTGTCGAAAAGCGTTCTATGACGCTTCAGAGCGGACACGATTCGGGAATTGTTGAGGACAATGGTTGACAACTTTCGGAACTTCCAAAGCCGGTGCAAGTTTGCGACAGGGTTGCTTTTGGCAGTGTTTGATTCAGGACCGTATGTAGACCAGCAGGCGTGATTCTCCGCAAGTAGGTCTGCCAAGTAGCGCAGCAAATCGTCGCGGTCATCAAACACTGGAGTGGCCAGTGCTCGCGCGACACTTTCTTCGTGTGACGCCTTCCATTCATGTAGCATGTCCTTTGTATATCTGCCCGCGGGCGCTCTGTCGACGAGAGTGTGATGTGTTGGGCAGAGCAGTACCAAGTTTTCATACGTATCGTCTCCACCCACTCCGCCACCGCGCGGACCAGTTGGACTCTTTGCGATTACGTGGGCCATTTCGCCGATGACGGTTGGATCTCTTTCGTCGAGAAACGGCAGGCAATCGCAGTTACAGCCGGGGAAGGCACACCGACCGCCCGACAAACCCCAGAGCTTCTTCAGGTCTCTTTCCGTGATCGCCATGTGGGGCCTAACAGCAAAGCTCAGCGGACCGGCCCGCCGAGCATACGCATCGATTCTACCGGAAATCGCCTCGGCGGGCCGGGTCCGCTGCAGCGCGAGGTTAGGGCCAGAAACCGCCCGAATTGCCTGTCAACCGCCAGATTTAGAAGCGTGCCCTTTCCACCTTCCTGCATTCACGAGTCTCACAATCTCCGCAAGGAGAGAGTCGAAAAGATCGGGAGGGCCGGAAAATGCAGAGAACATGGCCCAGTGGGGCCGTGTGCCAACTGGCGGCTGCGAACTTCGGTGTCAGTTCATTTTCCTTTGCCCCGAATGAGTGGCTGATACCGAATACTCCCCGAAATGATGAACTGACCTCGAGCATTCCCCGCCCTGGTTAACTCTACTGTAACGGTTCGTCCGCTTGGTTCTGCCTGAGAAGAGGGAGAGACTCGGCGTCTTCAAGGGGTCCGGTGTGTTCCAGCCATCCGAGTTTTCCAGTAGCTGTTTCCGCCTCGGTCCTCTGACGAGTGTCGAGCGGAGCCGACGGGAGATCGCGCGATGTCCTCGCCCGATCGTCCCTGCTCCCAAGGCTTCGGAACGGTGCGACGCCTACGCCAGATGCGATTCCCCCTCGGAATCGACCAAGACTCCGCGACAACTGTTGCAGTAGAGTTAAAGATCGTCGTCTGTGAGGCCCGCCTCTCGCATGATGGACCGCTGAGTTCCGGCGCGAAGATCCTGATTGCCGTGAACCGGGACCGGGATGGGCCGGGGAGCGTCGGGATGCGTGTAAACGTGATGCGATCCACTGATGTGGTCCAGGATCCAGCCCCGCGATTTCAGCAGCTTACACAATCGCTTTCCAGAGATCGGTTTCATCCCCGGGTTGCCCGAATCGCCTCGTCCTTCATTCGTTTATGCTGGGACGTCAGCCAACCTTCCGCCGCTTCAACGGCGTTGGTTTGGGCTTCCTCGATTGTGTCGCCTTCGGTCGCGCAGCCCAACGCCGGGATCACGACGGTGAAGCCGCCGTCCGCCTCGGGGAGGGCGATGGCCTGCAGCCGTACCCTGACATCCAGGGTGATCGCGTGATCGCGATTGGCCAGGGCGGATTCTGGCGAGGCGCGACGGCGCCCACTGCGGGTCTTGATCGTCTTGGACATGATGTATACGCCTCAGGGACGTGGAAAACGGGGACAACGCGGGTAATGGAACGTCCGGGACATCGACAAACGTCAGAGGTAACCCGGTCGCTCGCTCTCCGTTTCCTTGTCTTCGCGCATTGGGAGCGTGAATTGGGGATTGGTAGAATGCGACGTTTTTCGCCATAAGCCATTGTTATTAAAGGATTCAAGCTGGGGATCTAGGATTCGAACCTAGACTAACTGATCCAGAGTCAGTCGTGCTACCGTTACACCAATCCCCAAGAGATTCGATTGTGTTCGATCGAGTAAATCAGATCCTACGAATTTCCGGTTTGCGTTGCAAGCCGGGACGGAAAGGTGAACTGGGGTTGGGTTTCGGTTTCGGACCGGGCTCAGAGGCTGGGGTTGGAGAATTCCGTGAGGGGAAGGGTTACCGGGACTTGATGGCGGGAACTGCGGGCGACGGCTTCGGTGAATTGCATGTAGCGGACGCCGGTGGCGAAGCCGGTGTGCGTGACGGGACGCTCACCCAGGATCGATGCCACGAAATCGTCCTCGACACGCCAGCCGCCTTTCAGCTCGTCGGGTACCGGTAGAACGTTCAATGCCTCATCCGTCCGGCGGGCGCCACGGATCTCGTCCCGGAGGAAGTCGTAGATCAAGGTGCCCTCACTGCCGTACAGGACCGCCGACATCGCCCGCTCGTGCCAGAGCACTGCGCTCAGGCGATAGACCCCGCTGGAGCCGTCTTCCTGAGTGGTCAAGACATGGAGACTGTCGGGCGTGCCCACTCGCACGACCTTGCCAAGCTCAGGGTCGGGACGCTGCTGGATGATCTTGGAAGCGTAAGCCATCACGCGATTCGCCGGGGCGACCCAGCGGAGCACGGTCTCGTAGAGAATTCCCAGGGTCAGCGTGTTGAACCCGGAGTAGCGAGTCATCTGCCGCCAGCCCATCGAGCTCTCGGGGTCGGCCAAGTCGCTGGTCAAGCTCTGAACGTGAAGCTCGCGCAGGCCGCCGATGTAGCCGTCGCTGATCAGCGAACGAACGAACGCTTCGCCGGTCAGGCCGTAGGGGCTGGGGACGATCATGGCCGTGAGAGCTGGACATTCCCGTGACTTGTCAAGCATCCGCTGCGCTTCGCGAGCGTTCATGGCCATCCGGGCCTGAGTCAGCACGTGCTTGCCAGCGTCAAGAGCAGCCAGCGTGACGGGACAGTGCAGATACGGCCAGGCGCCGATCACCACCGCGTCGATTTCACGGTCGCCGATCAACTCTTCCCAGTTGGCATAGATGCGCGGAATGTCGAACTCACGGGCAACCCGCGCCGCGGACTCTCTGTGCCGGTTGCAGACGGCGACGACCTTGACTCCAGGTAGCCGCCGGAAGCCGGGCAAGTGCCTGGTTCGGGTGATCTGCCCGGCGCCGACGATGCCGATTTGCAATTCGCCCTGACTCATCATTCCGCCCGTCCGGGGATCGCGCTTGCGTCGAGGTGCATGGTAACTCGGATCCGGGGCCAACCAGGCCGATGAAGGTTCTCGATCGATTTCCGATCAGACCTGTTCTCACGATGATTGTAGAACAGTCCGTGGATCGATCCAAGAGGTAGGGAGACCTCTCGCCTCGCCGGCATTTGGGTGTGGCTCACGAAAGGCTGCAAGATTGCTTGCCGCACGTCGTGTGCGAGTCCCGTCCCGCCCGTTGCTCGCGCTCTGGGGAGTTATCGGCCGGGCCTGACGCCGTAATCGTAATTCGCGCCGGCGTATCCGCCAAGGTACAAAGTCTTGGCTCCGTCGACCTCGTAGGTGGGACGCTGGACGACATTGGTCGTATCGGGTCGCGGTTGATACGACCGATCCGAGGAACAGCCGGCGACCAGCGGTCCGACGGCGAGAGCAAGCCCGATCAGGCAAACGCGGCCAGCAAGCGAAGCAGCTCGGGACATCGTCGTGTCTTCCTCGATCATATCGGTCCGGTATCTCGAAACATCATTTTGTATCGGAA
>JBAUOX010000128.1:0-3153 GCA_049579985.1 Isosphaeraceae bacterium
TAGCCCGGGGGGCTCGGAATCCGGGGTCTTCCAGCTCAATATCGATGGGTTCAAGCGTTCGACGTGGTTCAGAACCAACTTCGTCCAGGTGGGCGGGATTCAGAGAGCGCAGGAAGAGCAGTCTCCCCCGCGAGTCCACTTCCGGACCGAACGCATCGTCAAGCCGAAACAGCCGGCGCAGCTACGGCTCACTTTCGAGGTTGACAAGGTTCCTCCCAAGGCGACACTGGCATTCAACCTCGGGACCCAGGTCAGCGGTAGGTTCGTTCCGGTCATCTCGTTTCGGGATAAATCGTCCAAGAAACGCCACATTGGCTTCGATCCCCACGGGGACGGGGGGGCGCTTCTCTTCGAAGCGGCGATCGGGGACTGGGAAGAGATCTATGATGTTCGCGGCATCCGCGGCAAGTGCCAGGCTCGCGCGTTTCTGCTCGGCGCTCGGGATCAGATCCTCGCCGAGAGCGGCGTCATCGAAATTGTGCTGGATGATCTCCCGCCGCAAATTGTCGAGATGGAGCTGCCGGGCGAGATCGAGGAGGGTACCCCCACCCTTGAAGTGTCTCTATGCAGGGTCAAGCCGTCTGCCTCGGGCGTCACCGACGTGGATTTCTTCGTAGGCACCAAAGAGGCGTCCGAGGCCGATTTCATCAAGGCCGATGCCGACGGAAAAATCACCAAGGGCAAGATGAAGGACAATGATCAACACGACTGGAAGGCGCGACTGCCGATTCCCAAGGACGCGACCGGCAGGCTGATGATCACGGCGCGAGCCACCAGCGGAGTTGGACTGACCGGCACGCTCAGCCAGGCAGTCGCCGTTCGCGCCAAACCTGCGCCAGCCGCGACGGAGACTGCGGGAAAAACGGCGCCGAAGCCAGGATCGATCGAGGGGACTGTTGTCGAGGCCGGGATCCCAAGGGGCGGATTCACCGTCTATCTATTCGATCCCAAGGCCAAGGACCCCCTGAAGCCCGTAAAGGAAGCCAGGACCAAGGACGACGGGAGCTTTTCTTTCCCGGAGGTCACACCGGGAGAATACACCTTGATCTGTCAGAACCCGGAGACGAAGCGATTGGACCGGCCATCCGTGACGGTCGAGGCGGGGACGGTCACACGCAAGAAGCTCGACCTGTTTCTGCCCTGATCGGCCGGATTGCTTGATCCGGATCGCGAATGGTCGCTGTTCCAGGGAGATCTGATCTCGCGGCGCCGAGACCCGGGAACTCCCTGCCCGGGTCAGCGCCGTCACGCTGGCGGCGCCGGGGCCCCGGAATCGCGTCCAGACCAGAGCCTGACGCCGAGCAGCCACAGGATGGCCAGGAGCAGTAGTCCAATCACGAGCCCAAGAACAACCTTTGCCGTCCGGGCCGCCCGGAGGAACGACGCATCCTCCTGCATGGCGTCGCCAGTCCAGGTTACGTTGTCCTGCTCCTGAATCATCCGCATGAGCACACCCGATGCGAACGCCTGTTCCACCGCCGGTTCGTCTCCCGTGCCGGCGAAGTAGCAGCCGCCGAACATCAGTGAGTCACCGGGCAGGTTGGGCAGACACTGCCGGACCAGACGCGCGAGCCGGCCGCATCGCTCGCGCATGCGGCCGAGAAATCGGAAAAGTTGCTGATTTCCCTTCAGTACCTCGGAAACCTCGTCAACCCCCCGGCTGGACTCCACCTCGAACAGGGAGTACACCATCGAAGCAAAGAGGTTGGTGACGATCCAGTCGACCGAACTCTCCACCTTGGACGGGAACTCCCCATCACTCAGATCGGAAACCAGGGGAAACCGCTGCCCCATTCGTTTTCCTCGCTGAGCTTCGGGTAGCCGCTGAATGAGTTCCTCGAACCCCTCCAGTCGCTCCAAGTCCGGCACCATCACCAGGACCGGGCAGCGCATGCGGAAGACCCCAAACGCTTCAGTGAGATCGGCCCGGCATGCCTCGGCGGTGTCTTCGGGATAATTCTTGGGATCGGCCGCCGATATCGGCAGCAGCACCAGGATCCCGTTGATGGGACAAAAGCCTAGCCGGTCCCGCTTGATCAGACGGCAAAGGTGGCGCAACCGTGCAGCGAATCTCTGGCGATCGTCTCCTCGAATTGCCTTGGCAGACCCCCTGCCTTCAGTCAGGAGGTCCTTCGCGCTCTCAAGGATGTCTTCACGACGCAGCCCCTGAAGCTGCTCGAGTCCAAGCGTCGCGTAGGGGTCCGCACTTGGCTGCGCTATGGTCGCAAGAGTGCCTTCACCGCTATCCTGCCCGACGATGGCCGGATTCTGCTGGCTCAGCAGCGACGTCCCCGGACAAGTCAGCCAGATGCCGTCGCGATCAGCGGTGACGTGGAGTGGCTTGATCTCTTCCTTGTCGTCCCGTGGCACCTGATTGACTTTCGCCTTGATTCCCCCCGCCTGAAAGAGTGACTCTTCCGAGCCGGAGTTCCATCCCAGAACCAGGAACAGAGGCGTCGAGTCCAGTCGAATATCGGCTCGGCCCAGGGCCTCCATCGCCTGGGCCCAGGCCCGATCGATATCCGGAAACTCTGACTCCTCGGTCCCAACGTCCAGGCTCAAGACGCGATACAGCCACCACCCGAGCCAGAGCAGCACGTAGATGCAGAGACCGAAGAGCGGTAGCCAGATCCTGCCGACGATTGGATGGGGTATCCAGTTCGTCAGGCCGATGAACCTGGAATTGTTGATCAGCCCGAGGATCAACAGGAGGAAAAGCACCAGGACCGTTCGTACTGCCCAGCGGCCCATGGGATTGGCCTTCTCAGGCGCAGTGGCCTGCTCCGAAAACATCGGAAAGGCCAGTCCCCATAACCAGCACGCCCACTCCCAAGGCGTCGCGATGAGTTTGATCATGAGTTTGGCGATTCAGCTCCCCAGATAACCGAGGGCAATCAGGACGATCAGCAGCACCAGGAACGACAAGAGCGACAAACCGCCGAAGAGCCCGAGCACCCGGCCCAGCATGGCACGCCCCAGGAGCGGCTCTACGTTGGTTTTGACTCCGAGCTCATGCGGCCCCACCCAGTTCGCCGATCGGGTGACTTGGGGACGCATCTCGTCCATGAACTCCTTCACCCGCCCGGGATTCTCCAGGTATCTTCCCCGGAAGCCCAAGGCCACGCACAGGTAGATCGCCTCCAGGGCATCAGG
>JBAUOX010000129.1:0-5348 GCA_049579985.1 Isosphaeraceae bacterium
GGCCGAACTCCGGCCGACAGTCCGGCATCGCCGCCGAATCCGGGGCCGAAAGGCCCGACCACTTGCGGCGCTCCGCCAGAATCGTGGCCGCCGCGCGGTGGCGCGTGCTAACTCCTGGCTGGGGGAAAAACCCGCCGCCGAGAATGAGCGCCGAGAATGTTAACACCGCGAACCGTTCCCGGTCGCCGATGCCGAGCGAGACCGTCGAGTGGTGCCGCGCGCCGGTGAATATCAACAGGTAGGCCCGGACCACTGCAATTCCGTTGAGCGCGGCCGCCGTCACCACCGCGATTCCCACGTAAGGGCTGACCTCGACCGCGCTATCCACCAGCAGCTCGGTCGAGATGAATCCGAGTGTACCCGGGAAGCCCACGCACGCCAGGCCCGTGAGCAGGAAGCAAACCGCCAGCGCGGGGGAATGCTGATAGAGCCCCTGATACTCGGTGAGCGAAAGCCGTCCAAAACGAGCTTCCATGGCACGAATCGTCAGTCCGAACCCTCCGAGCGAGAGAATGACCGAGAACCAGAGGCAGAGCGAGCCCGTCAGCGAGATCTCCGTGTGCAGCTCCAGACCCACCAGCACGAGCGACGCATGGCTCAGAAACAGGTTGGCAAAGAGGCGGCGACAGTCGCGCTGGATCACCGCCATGCCCGCCGCGTAGACGGCCGTCACCAGCGAGGCCAGTCCGATGCTCTGGAGCACCCAGTCGGGAGCGATCGGCAAAACCAGACGGACCGCCGCGTAAACCCCGGGCAGAGGAGTCACGAACAGCATGGCGATGCCAAACGATGTATGCTCGAACCAGTCCGTCACCCAGCAATGGGCCGGGACGGTGCCGCAGCGCACAAGGATGGCCGCCATCAACAGCACCGTGGCCCAGGTCGGCGGCGCGGACCGGCCGGCGCTAGCTGCCACCCCCGCCCACCCTACGACCATCAGCCCCATGAAAAGCCCCATGTGCAGCACATACACTCGCGTCAGCCGGACGCGGTTCTTGAGCTCGAAGTAAGGCGGAACAGTGCAGACCGCCAGCAGGCCGACCAGCAGCCACGACGCCTTGCAACTGAACATCGCCAGCCGGATCGCTTCCGAAACCAGCGACCAGGAATTCGAGAACCTTCTCATCTTGTTCCGAGGCGTGGCCAGGGCAGTCAGGAAATGCAGCAGGGCGACGGCCGGCACCAGAGGCGCGCTGAGCTCATCCAGAACGAACACCTGGCGGCCGAAGATGTAGGGCTCGAGGCTCGCGCGGCTGATGGAATCGGCATCGACGCCGACGTAATAACCCAGCCAGGCCAGAAACGCGAAAACAAAAGCGATGCCGGTGAAGACCAAGCCCATCCGTGCCGCGCGATAGGGCTCACGGATCTGGCTGACCCAGAGCGCCCCGATCAGCGTGGTCGCAATCGAGAATTCGAGCCAGGGCAGTTCCAGGGACCTCATGAAAACTCCTCGATCGTCCCGAAATGGGGCTTCTTCTCCGCTGACTCACGCGACGACTCTCCCGCCAGAAAGTCGGTCCACCGGCGCTCGATCGCGTCGAACCAGCGGAAGAGTTGCACGATCGGACCCGCCACGTAATCACGCAAGATCGCGTCCAGGTAGCCTCGCTCGAGTGCCAGGCGGTAGAGCCAGTCGCGGAATCGGTGAGTCGAGCCAGCCCAGGCCGCACCACCGCGGGGCAGGTGCCCGCCGATGGCGTTCTCCATCGTATGGTAATCATGCAAGAGCGTGGGAGCCCTCACGAACTGGAGTGTCCGCAGGCACGCGTGGCCAAGGATGTGAATCAAGGCGACGTAGCGGAAACCCAGGCCAATCTCCGTCACGATGATCCCTACCTGGGACAGAGAGGCAAACGAGAGAGCCGACTTGATGTCGGTCTGCACACTGCCTGCAAGATATGCGAAGACAGCGGTCGTCACGCCCACCAGCGCCACCACCGCGGAAAGCAAGGGCGAGGAATCCAGGAGCGGGCTGACCCGCAAGAGCAGGAACGCCCCCAGATGGACCGAGAGCGCGCCGTAGAAGACGGCGCTGGAGGGGGTCGGTCCTTCCATGGCTCGCGGCAGCCATCCGGAAAATGGAACCAGCGCCGATTTGCCCGCGGCGGCCACCAGCACCAGCAGCCCTACGAGGAGGCCCTGGTGGCTGGTCAGGCTCGGCACGACCTCGGGCCAAAGGCCCGTCCCCAGCAACTTGTCGAAGTCGCCCTCTCCGCGCAGGTGGTGCGTGGCCACCGCGGCCAGCAACAGGGCGGCGTCCGAGAACCGGTAGATGGTCCAGACCCACAGGCCGTTCCGCGCGGGAGCCTTCCGTTCCTGAAAAAAGGCTACCAGGAGCGCGGAGGACAGCCCGACCAGCTCCCAGCCGGCGAACAGCGTCTCGATGGTTCCCGCAAGCGACGTGGCGACCATGCCAAGCACGAACAGCGTGTACAGGACGAAGAACCGGTTGTAACCGGCATCTCGGTGCATGTAGCGGCTGGCGAAGGCGCCGATCGTCCCGGACAGCGTGAACGAGAGAATGGCCATCGGCACCGAAAGCCGGTCGAAGACAAACTTGATCGAGAAGTGATACTGGCCGGGGATCACCACCCAGTCTCCCAGCTCGATCGGGACATGGCGCGTTCCCAGAATCAGCATGGCCAGCAGGACCGCCAGTGCCGCCAACAGCCCCGAAACCGTCCCCGCCTGCAGGACCGTCGTCGTCGTCTGCTCCGAAAGCTTGTGGTCCAGGAGCGAGCTGATCCCCAGTATGAATACAAGCAGAACGGGGGAGGCGATGACAATCGCTCCCAAAACCGTCATGACATGTTCCATCGTGAGCATGGTTTTTCCTTGGTCCAGAATGCGGGGTCAAAACTGACTCTCGATCTCCGCGAACTCCAGGTGATCGCGCCAGCCGCGATACCAGTCCACGGACGAGGCCGCCTTGGGCAGGACCCCGGCCTGAGGCTGGTACGGCCGGAACCCGCCCAACTGGAAGAGGGAGAGCTCACCCGTGGCGGGATCGAGCACCGCAAGCCGTACCCAGCGGTTGCGGCAAAGCTTGCCAATGCCCTCGTTCCGGTCCATGATCTGAAGCATCGCCTTGACCGTCGTCTCGATGATGAAGAGGATGCGCACCGGTTCGTGAATCTCGACCATCTGCCAGGGCAAGCCGGTCCGCAGATCGCTGGCCGCGCCATCCATCACGCCCAGCAGAGCGGCCACGTTGTGCGGCAGCTTCGTGCCGCTACCCCAGCCGGTGTTGTCCACGTAGGAGAAGTAATACTCGAGGTTGATACCGGCGCAGACCGGAAAGACCGCCTGGAGGATTCTGGTCAAGATGGTGTTTTCGGCGTCGTCCTGGGTCGGATCGTAGGAGGTGAGAAACGCTCGCCTGTCGAGGAAGAGGCCGCGAGTCCGCTCGCGCCGACCCACGATGCAGATGGCGTTGGTCGCGTGCCCCCATTCGGGCCGGACCTGCGCCAGATCTTCCGCCCTGGTCTCCACGTGCTGTCGCGCCCCGGCGAACGAAAGCGACAGCGGGGCCGATTGGAACCTTCGGCTCCGCTCATGGGAGTTGCGTTCGCACGCCTCCTCGAGAATCCGCTGGACGGACTCGAATTCGCTTCGATGCGACTCCGGCAGCAGATCGAGATCGTAGAAGGTGAGTGTCTCGGTGCTCGTGTTGTGCATGCCGCCGATGAAGAAGGTCTCCGCCGGAATCGACAGCCCACCCTGTGCCAGCCGCTCCCGGATTCGCGAGTCGTTGAGCATCTGGGCCAGTGCCCGCGCATTGGGACCACCCCGCGCCCCGCCGCAGGCGCCGCAGTCGTGGGCCGACTCGTGAGGGTTGTTCAAGCTGGTCGAGCCGTGACCGAATACGAACACCAGGCGGGAAAACACCGAGGTCATGCCCAGCTCGCGAAGCACCTTCTCCGCAATCTGCGCCATCTCGTCGACGGTGTAGCCAAGATGCCCGGTCTCGGGCCCCGGTGCCCCATCAGTCCGCTCGAGCTGAAGGCGGGTCAACGGCGTGGACCCGACAAACCGGCCCAGAGTATGACTGATCCGCGACGTGTACCGAGGGAAGAGGGTGCGCGCGACCAAGGGTATCGAAGCCAGCACGCCGACCACGGCTGTGAGCAGTGCTCCCAGTGTCAGCGACCGGCTGCCCACGTTGAACCGGAACGACGCCATGCCCAGGGCGCGCCTCGTCTTCTGGCGAAGCTGGTGGGCCTGTTCATCGCTGTCGATCACCCGCTCGGCGACCCAGTGCCCAGGACGGATCACTCCCGGGCAAAGGGGTACGAAATGCGCATCGGCCACCCCGCGGTAGTACATCGCGACCGAGAAAAAGCCTGCCGTGCTGAACGTCGCCGCGTCCGGAGCCAGTTCCTCGATGTGGCGGCGCATCGACTCTTCGCGCTCGTCGAGGCAGAAGATCGCCTGAAACCTCGGCTGGCTTGGAGTCGGGGCCGGGTGACGGACATGGAGCGCGACCGCGTCGGCGGTCTGCGTGTAGAAGCGCCGTTCGTAGGCCAGGTGGAAGACCCGCCGGCGCTCGAGCCCGCTGAAGGAGTCGATTTCCTGGAGGATCGTTCTCCATTCCTGTTTGTTCAGGCGGTAGAGGACATCAGGTGACAGACCGGAGATCTGGGCCAACTGGAACACAGGGAAGGCCCGCTGTTCGACGCTGTGCGGCCATTGTGGATCGACCCACCCGCGGGCCAGGCGCCAGAACTCTCTGACCGGAGTCTTGATCCCGAGTGAGGTTCGGGCCGTGTAGGCCACCGCGAATCGGTCAAGCAGAAGCCGGATCGCCAGGAACTCGACAAGGCTGCCCTGGGGCACGGGGCGAACCACGCGGTCGCCGCGAGCCTCGATCTGGCGGACCATGCCGGCCCAGCCCCGGAGTACCAGGAACGTGGCGGACAGGTACCGCTCCCACTCCTCCTTGGCGACACCGAGGATCCTGAGTGATTCCAGGACCGATTCCAGCGGTCCGATCCCCTCGTCCAGCAGGCGGCCAGCCTCTTCGGCAAGCCCGCGCATCCAGCGGTCCGGCGGTCCCCAGGGCAGGCGGTACAAGGAGCAAAAGGCGCGGTAGAACCCCTCGTCACGCCGGGGCAATTCCCAGTGGGCGAAACCCTGATCGAGGAACGCGGCGCTGAACGGGATCAGCCGATCGTCGACGAGCAAGTCCGTGTCCACACCGGTCGCTTCAAGCAGCACGTCGCGGTGCCGGATCGCCAGGGGCGCCGGTGTGGTGAACGCAGGTATGTCCCGGACCCCATCGCAACACACTCGCCAGAGGGCCTGCAGCGTGAGACCCTCCCAATCCTCGTCGCTCCAATACTCCA
>JBAUOX010000130.1:0-3394 GCA_049579985.1 Isosphaeraceae bacterium
CCTCGCCGGAATTTGCTCGGGTCACGACCAGAAGCTGGATTTGCCGGGCCTTGAGGTTGGATAGCCAGGCCTGGAAGTTCGGGTGAGCCCGGTCCCAGCCCGGTCGCGAATTGGGCCAGGTCGGCTCTTTTCGGTCAAGCGCGGCTCTGTGGTAGTCGTGCATGAGCCAGTCGGGGTGGGCATCGACGTTCACGTAGCGGACCTCGTTCCGCAGACCGGTCCCGAACAGGTAATAGGGGATATTCGTTCCGGCGTAGGCCAGACGAGCGCCTGAGGGCCCCGAGCGGCCCTCCAGGTCCAGCCAGCCAAGGTAGAAGTCGCGGAAGGGCGGATAGAAAAGTTGCCTTTCATCGAGTCCCGGCGCCCCCGTCCGCAGCGCAGCCAGGCCGGCAAGTCCCAGACCGCCGACTGCAAGCAGGGCACGATTCTTCAGTCCGCGGCGACTCGCGGGCGGAGGTCGGCTGCCCGCCCAGACTGTAAGTCCCGCGCAGCCGCCCATGCCGAGCAAGAGCATGATGCCGGCAATAGCCGCGAGATCCGGGCCCGCGCGAAGTGCACGCCCCATGCGTGAAAAGAAGGGCAGCGAGGCGCCAACCGCGTTGGGAATGATTGGGCTCAAGTCCCAGGGGATCTTTGTCTCCTCGAGCGTCGCTGGCCAAGTCTGAGGTGTCAGCAGGTGGAGTATCAGCAGGGCGGCCGCTGCCACGCGGAGCCCGCGCCGGCGATCGAGCAGTCGCGCCAGCGGCACCGCGGCCAGGCCCAGCGCCTGGAGCATGAATCGCTGCTGGGTCCGGTAGGGGATGCAGATCCAGAAGAGGGCAACGTTGAGCACGGCCAGCGCCGCGAGTGCCCATGTCAATCGATCCTGCTCGGGCGAGCTCCGGCCGCCCTTGCAACAAGCCTGAAGCGCAAGCGAAGGGCATTTGAATGTCAATCGATCCTGCTCGGGCGAGCTCCGGCCGCCAATGGCCCAGGCTCCGGCCAGGGCCGCGATCCAGAACGGGGCAAGTCGCGGATCCGCCAGAGCCAGAAGTATGTCGATGAGAGCCCGCCACTCGGTAATCGGCAGGTAGTAGACGCTGAACCGCATGGCATCCCGCCCATACCAGCCCGACAGTATGGACGTGCCGAAGAGCTCGAGGTGAAGCGGGTAGAGAGGATTTCCCGTCAGCAGGAAATTGCGGCCGAACCAGAACCCGGCAGTCAGCAGCAGGCAGAAGAGGATCAGGAAAAAGGCGGCGAGGGTCTTCCTGGTCGATCGCGACCGAGCGGCCTTGGCGCCGAGGACGAGGGCGAGCAGGGGAGGGACAAAGACGACGCCCACGGGCTTGGTCCCCAGGGCGATGCCCGATGCCAGCCCGCCAAGAACCAATGCGGCGGTGCTCCCGGCTTCCTGGAAATCAAGGAGAAAGAAGGAGACGGCGATCATGTAGAAGGCGACGAAGAGGGTGTCGACGTTCGCCTCGTACGAGAAAATCAAAAGGGGAGTCGAAGTGAGGAACCAGCAGGTGGCCAGGAGGGCCGAGTTCCGGCTTGCGCCGAGCATCCGCCCGATGCGAAACACCGCGATCGCCGCCAGCAACAGGAACGGTGCCTGCCCGATCCTGGCGAGACGGTCGCCTCCCCACGCCACCATCAGCCACGTGAACCAGACGTCGCCGTTGGCCGGAAAATAGGTCGCGGCACTCTCGCCGAACGGAGTCGCGACCAGGAACAACCGGCCGGCCTTCCACCACCTCACCGCGAAGTAAAGATGGTAAATCGGCCCGTCGCTGACGACCTTGACCGGCAGCAACAGCGACTGCATCCCCAGCTCGACCAAGACCCAGAGCACGAACGTCAGCGCGAGCAAGGTTTCCCAGCGCCACGGTTCCTTAGTCGTCACATCGGTCGATGGTCCTATCGGCGGAACGGGTCGCAGCCAGCGCACGATCAGGCCGGCTGCGCAGAGCAACCCCATCCAGACCACAAGTGGGCCGATCGCCAGCAGACCGAGGGTTCCCAGCACCTCGAGCCCCAGCAAGCACCACGTGAAGCTCAGAACGGAACAAGCAAGCACGCGGTCCAGTGTCCTTGCCTGCCGAAACCCAACGCCGGCCAGCCACCAGGCACCCGAGATCAGCAGCCCATTCGCAATCAGACCAAGCCAGACGATCATGCGCAAGAGCGGTCTCCCTTGATCAGGAGCGTCAGTGCGGTCGATTCTACTCTCGAATCCGAGCAGAAGGCGCCATCCCGATGCCAGAGCAGGGCTGTTTCGTTGTCGGAGCGGGATCGGCTGTGTTTCTTGAAACGTCCGTGGCTGAAGCTGAGGGCATCGGATCGACGACGGTTGGCGGGAAGCTCCTCGATTCGCCGCTAGGATTCCCCGCGCATCATGGCCGCGGCGTCATCTGGACACGCCTCGAGGACCATTCCCCAGAGCCGCCGGGCCTCGGCCCGGTCACCGCGCTCCTCGGCCAGAACGGCGAGGTTCCGCAGGGTTAGGTGGGCGTAGATGCCCTGATCGACGCTGCAAAACTGGTCGGGACGTTTCAGGGTCAAGATCCGCCGCCAGGAAGTGAAAAGGTGACAGCCACCTTTCGCCTCCCGCGGATTTGGTGGCTGTCACCTTTCACCTCGGTCACCTTTCACCGCGCGCCTCGACCTCGCGGCCCCGTGGAGGACCGAAGAAACAATCGCAGGCTTGCCACGATTACCCGGATTTGGTGGCTGTCACCTTTCATCTCCTTACTACCCCAATCAGGACCTGAGTCAATGGACTTCTAGCATGCAGGCACTTGCTTGGTTGTCACCTATCTGTTAATCTTTGACGTGTCATTCGTGGCCTGCGATAGACAATACGAGTCAGCTGAGGATGCGCGAGGGGACTCTGATGTTCGTTCCAGATAACATCCGGAAGTGCGTTGTGTTCATCGGCTACAAGACGAACACCGGGAATATGAAGCTGGCAGGGACTGCTTTCTTAGGGCTGAGGGAAATCGATGAGGATGGTACTAAGTTCGCGTATTTGATAACGGCCAAGCACGTCATGGATCGCATCCGCGAACGCCTATGCCACAGCGCGTTCTTGAGGGTGAACTGCAAAGATGGGTCTGCACAGTGGGTCGAGAGCGATCTTTCGCATTGGTATTACCATCCCGACGATGCGCTCGTCGATGTTGCCATTGCCCATTACCATAACCCCGGAGATCTGGATCATCTCGTCTTCCCGCTCTCCCACTCTATAAACGACGAAAGGCTCTCCAAATACTCGATCGGCCTGGGAGATGAGGTGATCGTCGTCGGACTCTTCTCCCAGCACCACGGGACGCAAAAGAACATACCTATTGTCCGCGTGGGAAACATCGCAGCAATGCCCGAAGAGAAAATCTTCGCCGACAAGTGGGGTGCG
>JBAUOX010000131.1:0-5563 GCA_049579985.1 Isosphaeraceae bacterium
GGCCTGATCACTTTCTCGTCTCCTGGAGAGGTCGCGAGATCATCAGTGATTGCGATCAGAGCCTGAAGTTGAACGTCTTGAAGTAAAGCCGCCACAGCCACCAGCCAAACGTGCTTGTACCGCCGTCGATCTTGGCGAACCCGCGGAGACCCGGCTGGAGCGTGAGGCTCGGGTTCTCGATCGGGATGATCGCCTCGTAGACAGCCGTCTGGGGCTTGACCACGCCTGTCTTGGGATCGGCCTTTGCGGCGATCTCACCGCCGGCATCGTGGGAGAGCTCAGGGGGGATCTCGTCCCGGCTGCGCTTGGCGATCTCCGAGACCTCGCTCAGGTAGGTGATCTCGGCCCGGCCGTAGATCTTGACCCAGGCGCGGCGGCCCAGCCGGATCAGGTCGACATCGGCCTGATCGACGATCATGTGTGCTTCGATATGATGGGGGTCGCCCACCTCGCAGAACGGCTTGCCCGGCTTGAGCACCTGGCCGACCGTCTCGGGATGAGGAACGCCCATCACCTGGCCGTCCCGCGCCGCGACCAGGGTCAGCTTGCCGATCTGTTCATTGATCTTCTGGAGGATCGGCTCCAGTTCTTCGGCGGTCTGGAGATGCTGACGAGCCAGGGCGCGATTCTCGCGCTCCGGGCTCTGGTTGTACCACTGGGACTTGGCGAAGCTGATGGCGTGGTCCGCCTGTTTCTGCACGAGTTCCTTCTGCTTCTCGGGGTTGATGAGCTTGGCGATGACCGTGTCCCTGGCGACCCACTCGCCGTCGCGGACGTTGAGCTCGACGAGCTGTCCTTCAACCTCGGCGTAGATCTCGTCGGGTTTGGCCGCCGTGAGCACCAAGGTTCCCTGGATTCGCAGCGGAGTCGGGATCAAGAGGATCCCGGCCACGAGGGCGACGGCCGCCACCGCGAACCCGGCCGTACGTGCTTTTTTCACTTTGCGCAACCTCCCGGGCGTGCGAAGAAACTTGACAATCTGATAGACGGGCATCCCCAAGAGCGGCACCAAGGCGCCGGTCGCCAGCATGTAGCTGATCGACTGCAGCTTGTACGGTTTGAGGACCTGAGACAGGAAGTAAATGATGCTGAAGGTCACGACCCAGCGGTAGAGGTAGCTGGCGATCGCGTAGGTCACGAACAGGAACCGCCGCGACCGGGGCAAGTAACTTTGAACCGGGATTTCCAGCCCGAGCACTTTTTCCTGGATCAGATAAGCGAAGAACTGGGTGCTCTTGATCCGGAGATTGGGTATCTCGAGCCAGTCGGCCATCACGTAGTAGCCGTCGTAGCGGAGCAGCGGGTTGGCGTTGAAGAGGACCGTGTTGATCGAGCAGATGAACATGGTCGCCATCGACAGGCTGTTGAGCAGGCCGGGCTCGCTGTAGAACCAGACGAAGGTGGCGAGGCTGGCCAGGAAGAGCTCGACGTAGATGCCCGCCGCGGAGATCCAGATCCGGTGCCACTTGTTGGGCAGCAGCCAGCTATCGGTCACGTCGCAATAGAGGGCCGGCGTCAACACCAGGAAGAGCATCCCCATCTCGTGGACCTCGCCGCCGAAATGCTTGGCGGTGAGCCCATGGCCGAACTCGTGAATAATCTTCACGATCGCCAGGCTGATCCAGAAGCTGAAGATGGTCCACCAGTTGAAGAAGCTCTGAAACTCCGGGAGCTTGCTATAGAAGAGGGCCCACTGGCTGATGACCAGGGTGACGGCCGCGAGCATCAGCCCCACGCTGGCCGTGATGAAATAGGAGGTGAAGATCCAGCGGAAGTACGGGTACATCCAGGTCAAGAGCCGTTCCGGGTCGATGATCGGGATCTTGATGAAGAGGATGTTGGCCAGGAAGGCCCAGACCTTCCTCCAGCGGTTCTTGCGGCGGCGGCGGATCAGCACCTTGGCCTGTTCCGGGCTGTCGACCAGGATGATGCCGGCCTCGTGCAACTGGGCGACGAACCGGGTCAGGTCCTCGATCGAGATCGTCTGCGGCCGATACTTGCGCTCGAAGGCCTTCTTGACGTCCTGGAGGGTTTGCTTGCCGTCGAACTGCTGGAGCAGGAAGTACTCCTCGATCTTGAACCGGAAGTACTTGAGGGCCAGTGGGTCCTTGACCACATAATGCGTCATCCCCTCGTAGAACTGGGGCTGAACCACCAGGTCAGCGCGGAGCTTCACCTTCAGGTGCTCGGCGGCTTGCCCGAAGGGGGTCACGGGGGCCAGGGTCGGGGCGGCGCTCATCGGTCAGCAGTCCTCGGGGAAGATTCTTTGAAATGGACTTTGCCCATTGGTGCCCGGGCTCAGCGAGCGGCCGGCTGGGGTATTCTCGAGGCGAGGTCGTCGGTCAGGTAGATGGTCATCTGGACCTTGAGACCGGGCAGCAGCCTGAAGTCCGGATTGTCGAACTCGGCCCGAATCCGCCGGGCGGTCTCGGCGATGGCCTGGATCTGGGGATCAACGAAGGTGATCTTGCCCCGGAACCTCAGGCTCTCGATCTCCTCCTTGCCTCCGTCGTCGGAATCGACCTTGGGCTGGATCTCGACGATCTGCCCTTCCTTGACCTTGAAGGCATGCTTGAGCGGAACGTAGGCATTGGCGCAAAGCCGCGAGAGCTTGCCGAGCTGGACGACCGCCTCGTTGGCCCGCACGCTCTCGCCGGGGTTCTTGTACCGCTTGATGACGACTCCGTCGAACGGAGCGACGATCGTGTGCTCCTTGAGGATCTCTCGGGCCAGCGCGAGCTCGGCCTCGGCGGCGTGTTGATTTTCCATAGCTTCCTTGGTCTGGGCATC
The DNA here is from genome assembly GCA_049579985.1 of Isosphaeraceae bacterium. Lineage (GTDB taxonomy): Bacteria > Planctomycetota > Planctomycetia > Isosphaerales > Isosphaeraceae > Aquisphaera. The sequence goes on from JBAUOX010000131.1 coordinate 2,791, forward strand.
GGCCACCTTCAGCTCGCCCTCGTCCTTGGCCACGTCTTCGGCCGAGACCATACCCGGCTTCCGGTCGTTGAGCCGCTTGTCGCGAGCCACCCGCGAAGCGGCGACCTCGACGGCCGCCTTGCCCTTCTCGATCGCCCCCACGCTCTCGGCCATAATCTTGTTCTTGGCCACCGTGAGCTCGGCGGCGTCCCGATGCAGGTAGCCGATAGGCTTGCTCACAAGCGCGGGGTCGCCCAGCCGCAGCTCCATCTTCTCGATCACGCCCTCGCGGAGCGCGGCGACGTCGGATTTGTCGATCCAGTCCACCGTGGCCAGTTCGCTGAGGACCAGGGCGGTGGCGTTGGCAGTGGGATCGGCAGCGGCCGGCTGGTCCTGGCCGTTCTGGGCGAACGAGGCGACGGACAGTGTCGTCAGCAACCCAACGGCCATGGCTGCGGCGGTCTTGGCAGCGGTCATGGTGAAAAACGCCTCCAGCTTCAAGGTTCGAATGGATGTTTCAAGAATGATCCCGTGATTCAGGTCGTTCATAGGGGGAAAAGTCTCGCCCGCAATTTCGTTTGGGGGCAGGGGGCTCCGTCCCCCTCTCATTTCTTGCTTTGCATCGGGCCCCCGCCCTCTGGCCTAGCGCAGGAACGGCCAGCGGAACATCACCGACTCGTACCAGACCTGGACGACCTTGCGGAGCAGGTAGTAGGACAAGCGGGTCTTGCCGCAGTCGACCCGGGCCCGGACCTCGGCCCCGGGCCGCAGTTCCTGGTTGCGCGACAAGAATTCGCGCCGGACCGACTCGTCAAAGCCGACGGTCACCTTGACCACGTGCTTCTGTTCGACCGTCTCGGCCTTGGCGGCGATGCGGCGAACGTAACCCTGGTACTTGTCCTCAGGATTCGTGGCCACATGGAAATAAGCGCGGAGGGCGGCGCCAGGTTGCTTCGTGCCGGCGGCAATCTCCCGCTGGAGCTTGCTCTGGGCCATGAGGATCGGCCCCATGTCGTCATCGGGGACGTCGACCTCGAGCACCCAGTCGGAATCGCCGCCGATGGCCGCAATGTTCAAGAGTTCATGGCCGATCTCAACCGGACGCCCCATCAGGTTCTTCTTCACCTCCCAGGTCGTGATGATCCCATCCTGCGGCGCCTTGATGTTCATCATCTCGAGCTGCTCCTGGACGATCTCGATCTGCTCTTTGGCGCTCCTGTACGTCAGGCTGGCCTCGGCAAGCTGCGACTTGACCTGGTACTGCTCCTGATCGGACTGCGAGTTCGAGGATTTCTGATCCTGGATCTCGGAAATCGATCTCTGGTTCCACGCCTTGTCCCGCTCACCGATCAGCTTCTTCAGCTCTTTCTGGAGGTCCTTGCTGTCGAGCCGGGCGATCACGTCGCCCTTCTTGACGATGTCTCCATGCTCGACGGGCACCTCGATGATCGTGCCGGCGATCGGAGCGTAGATCGTCCGCCGTTCCTCGGGCAAGAGCGAGCCGCGGCCTTCGATCGTCAAGTCACAGGGAACGAAGTACATGGCGCCGATCAGGACCAGGATCAATCCCGCCACGGCGCCGATCTTGGCCAGGGTCCGGCCGCGCAGCACGCGCCAAGGCGCTCCCATGAACTTGAGCAACGGCTTGAGGAAGATCTTGTGGTGTTCCTGAGAGTTCCAGAGGGCCGTCGAGGCGTGCCGGGCAACCACCTCGGTCCGCGCGTGCATGTCGGTTGGCGCCACCTCGTCGCCGATCTGCTCGGCCACCAGGCAGCCGTAGGGGACCTTCTCTTTGTGCTCTTTTTGGTCGGGCCCTTCCTCTTCTTCGGGCTTGTGCAGTAACGTCACGACCACGACCTTGGAACCTGACTCATCGACGTAGATTTCCAGAGCGTCGCGAATGTCCGGCGCGAAGCCCTCTGTATGGCCGGTGTACACCAGGTCTTCGCCCGAGCGGATCACGACCTTACACAGCTTGGTCAGGTCGCGCACCAGGTTGGACCGCTGCTCGACGACCTCCTGACCGCTGACAGCCTCGACCATGGTCCGGCCGGCCAGCTTCAGAGCCACGCTCAGGCGGTCGCAACCCACCAGCCGCTTGCCGTCGTTGACGACCGAATAGGCGGTTTCCTTGAGGTCGAGCGAACCATGAATGTGGTGGGTGAAACCTTCGAGTTGATTCCAGAGCCTTTGCTGCGACATCATCTGCCGCATCTGCCGGTTCTTGAGATAATTGCCGGCCAGGTCGCAGAGGTCGCCGACGAACCGCAGCGTGCTCTTCTGCTGCGCCGCCCGCCGGTTGGGGTCCATCAGGATCTCGAGCAGGCCGACCACCTGCTTGTCGACCACCAGCGGGGCGATGATCAGAGTCTGGCCGGTCGGGTTGTACGCCTGGGGCACGCCCTCGATCACGGCCCCCGGAGGAATGATCTGCGCCTGCGACGCCTGGATCATGCAACCCAGCAGCGCGTCGTGGGGGGCGGTCTTGACTCGACCGTCCATGAGCCCGGTCTGGGCGAATTCCACCTGGTACTGCAGGCGCAATCCACTGCGGCCGTCCATCAGCCAGAACGCACCGCCGGAGGCCGCCACCGCGGCCACCGATCGATTGAGGAACTCGACGTAAAACTCCGCCGGCTGAACGTCCGATTCGGCCAGGTCGGCGATCTCGGCCACCAGCTTGCGAATCTGGTTCTTTGTCTGCTCGAGCAGACCAGCATCAATGGTTTCTTCCGGCATCGTGGTACCAGTGGGTTAGAAGCAGAATCGGCGTCGTCACGCCAAGGCGGGCCTG
>JBAUOX010000132.1:0-5285 GCA_049579985.1 Isosphaeraceae bacterium
TGGGGCGCGAACGGCCCGAAGACGCGGTAGCCGTAGAGGGTATCGGGCGACAGGCCGTGGACGAAGACGTGCCACACGTCGCCCGTTTTGTTCAGCCTCGGGTCCAACGGGATCTCGGCTACCGGCCCCACGTGCCCCCGCCGGGACAGGACCAGGTGGACGCGCTCCGCGTGCCGCGCGAATACGGCGAAGTTCACGCCCTCGGGGCGCACGGTCGCGCCGAAGGGGGCGCCGTGCCCGCGCGAGACGGTCAGCTTGGCCTCAGGTTCGGCGTGGACTTGCTCTTCAATTATGTTCATGCGAATGCTCGTTTTCATGTGAATGCTCCTCGTCTCGGGCTGGTGCGGTCCGGCCGGTGAGTCGGCGCGCAGGGCGGGCGCGCCCTTAGCCGAAGTCAAAACAAGAACCGGCCATGCACAAAATCTGGAGAATCTAAGAACTTTGACAGTCCCGCAAAGCTCCAGCCTTGCCACAGACTCCCAAACATAGTGCGTGGCCAATACCTCAATTCGGTCGCGGAGCACTTGGTTGTCCCGCTCCAGTTGCTCGATCTTGGCGAGAAAGAGAGAGTTGTGGGCCTGCAATTCGGCAACTTGTTCTTTTGAGCAAGTGGACGTCCACGGGCCCCTCCGTAGCCGGGGCCGATGATTGGCTCGGCCCTGTTCCGGACCATGCAAATACCGGGCCGCTAAACACGTACTCAAGTTAACTTGAAACGCTGTCTGACCCCGCGAAGCCGCCAGCAGGCTTGCGTCGAGCGATCGTCCGTAGCTGACAGGCAGAGATTCGGAAAACGGTTGCAGTAACCGGCCAGTCCATCCTCGTTCCAGCGGTAGGCGCGGCTGCGGGCGTGGTCGTGGGGGAAGTGGTTCCAGGCATCGCCGCTGGCGCTATAGTCTTCCCGGACAGTGCCCCAGGCCCGCTCGGCGAGATAAGGGCCCCAGTTCTTCCAGTCAGCGCGGCGATTGGCACTGTCGCTCAAGCGGCGGTGCTCGGCGGTCGGATTTTGGGACACGAAAGTGATTCCCCCAACGCCGAGGTAGCACGGTCGGGGCGCGGTGGCATGACCGCAGTTGGGTTTTCCCGCCTCGGGCGGCGCGGTACAATCCCCCACCGGAGGCATTCATGAATACTCTATCCCCAGAGCAGCGACAAGCAATCGAGTCGAACGGTCACCTCGCCATCGACGACGGCGCCTATGTGGTGGTCAAGGCGGCGGCATACGAACGCCTGCGGTCGCTGCTGGAGACGGGCCCGCTGTCCATCGAAGAGCAGAAAGCGTTGATCGCCCACATCGGTAAAAGAGTGGGCTGGGACGACCCTCGGATGGACGTGTACAACGATCTTGATCCTCGTCGCAAGCCATGAAACGTGGAGACGTGGTGATCATCGATTTCCCCTACAGCGACCGGACCGGAAGCAAGGTCCGTCCGTCGCTCGTTGTGCAGTCGGACACGCTGAACCCGATCCGCGATGACTCGATTCGGGCGATCATCACGTCGATGTCGAGTGGCAAGCCAGACACGGAGAATTCTGATCTCAGCAGGAGAAGGATAAAGAGGCCGAGGCAACCACCAGAAACCCTCCGTTGGCGCAGGAAGTAAGGACGTACGAGACTCACCTGCCTGGGTGGGTGGGCCGATCACGAGGGTCAATTCGTTCTGATCAAAGGTCGAGGTGTTCTCGGCTTCTACCCACGCCATGAGGACGCGCTGGATGCTGGCTATGACCGGCTCGATGGCGGCCCATTTTTAGTCAAACACGTCCTTTCGAATGTGTCGCGGGGACTCGGCAGCCGCAGCCGGTCGGAACGCGACCATCACAACCATCAGAGCCGGCCGGAGTCGAGGCGCGGCCTTCTTCATCTCTCCGCTCCCGGGACGTGGAACGAAGGGGAGGAGCGGCCCCTCACATCGAATGCAGCGCCACCCGGTTACCCTCGCTGTCGAGGACCACGGCCCGGAAGCCGTACGGGCCGATCTGGTGCTTGGGCTTGAGCACCTTCCCGCCGCTCGACTCGACCGCGGCAATGGCCTCGTCGAGACGGCCCTGAGCGTTCAGATAGACGAGCATGCCGCGGTCGGACGGTTTCTCGTCGTCCTTCGTGAAGAGGCAGCCGCTGACGCCGCTGTCGGCGCCGGGCAAGACCGCGATCGTCATCCTCGGAGACTCTTGCTTCTGAACCTCAGCCCCCAGGACGGCGGAATAAAAGCGGACCGCCCGGTCCAGATCCAGCACCGGAATATCAACCCAGACGATTTGATTGGCCACGAGCTTCCCCCCTCTCGAGAGAACGGAGTTCGCAGTTCCCGAAGCCACACGGCGACGGCGTGAAGACGAGTTTACTTCAAGCCGCCCCGCGCCGCCACGATTCCCTTGGCCGTGGACGAACCACCGCTGCGGCCAGGGCGATGTCATAGCCTTGCCGATGGCGGGTCATGCTGCCGGTTTCCAAGGAGTGGCTATCGGATCGGGGTGGTGCGGCGAATCCCAACCGGCGACGAGACCATCGAGGTCTGGTCGGCCCTCGACGCCCTGGTGCTGAAAGCGACCGCGCTCGTCCTCGCCGTGTGAAAGGCGAACTCAACCGAGCTCACGTCTGCCCGACCTTTTTTCAGAGGAATCTGCTTTGAGCCATCAGCATTCCTTTCGTCCGCGATCGGCCAAGTCCGGTGCGATGGCCCGACTCAACAAGAGAGAGTCAGCTCGCCCCGCGGCCCGTTGTAGAACAGCGTGCAGTGCTCCAGCACATCCCGGCCGATCAATGCCAGGACCGTCGGCGTGGATGGGACCACGCCGACCACCGGTGTCGAAATCCAGAGCGTGCCGGGACTGACGCCGCCGATTGAGAGCTCGATGTCGAACATCGCAGCGAGGCGGAACCCGCCTCCCGCACCGGGCCGGCGGACCCGGACCGAGCCGGTCGCCTGCACGCCGAGCTGTTGCAGGACCTGCGGGTGAACGACCGAGAGGTCGGACCCGGTATCGATCAAGGCCCGGACCGTGTTTGGAGACGGTGCGGAGGTCCCCTGAGTCGCAAGCTGCCGCTGCCATGCTCGAGCCACTGCGACGGCCAGGTCGATCGTCGGACCGTCCGAGCCGATCATCACGGTGAAGTGGGGCATTAGAGCTCGATGTGGCCGAGCTGATAGATCGGCTCGTGGAGGAGGATCTGCTTGACCAGGAAGGGCCCACCCCCGAGTTGGGCGTAAGCGGCCTCCAACGCCTCCTCACGACATGGGTAATAGCCGAGAATGTCGCCGCCTTTGATCAGGACGAATTGGCCCTCGCGGTCGGCCCACCCGGCCAGGTGAGCCTCGTAGGTTTTCACCTCTTCAGCCAACGGAAAAGGGCCGGTGGTAGCCTCGGTCCTCTTCTTCTGATCCTGCTTGGGTCGGCTCTTTGTAGCCATCGGTCGCTTCGACTCAAGGACTCGGTTCCGTTCCTCACGGGGCAGCCCGTGCACTGTGTGCACAAAGCGCTGCTGAACTGATTCTACGACAGACCCGTGGTGTTGCCGAGACCGATGTAGTAAACGGCGGAAGCGAAATGAGCGGACCGTATGCGTTTTCCTTGGCGGAAGACGCACCTCGCTGACGTGGTTCCTCGGAAGGAGATTTCGACCCTGGCTGTTTCCTGGCCCTCGCCGCGGCTTGTCGTGGAGATTCAGGCGAGGTGCATCAGACCGTGTGGCGCGGCATGATGGATGGGGGTGGGGACGCACGGAGAGAGAAACACGGATGGATTGGATGGACGAGATTGCTTCCGAGTCCGTCTTGCAGCAGGCTTATGCCTGGCTGTGTGAGCGACGCCTGGACTATTCCCCCAACGATGACGTGTCTGGGATGTGCGCTGGCGATGGGAGGAACTCCGCCCAAGGCTTAAGGACTGGCTGCGAGCTGGTGGCTATCGGATCGTGACGGTGCGGCGATTCGCCTGGTGAACGAGACGCTGGCGGAGTTGAAGCTCCAGCAGCACCCCGACAAGACGTTCATCGGTCGAGTCAGCCGGGGGTTTGACTTCCTGGGCTATCTGTTTACTCCCGCGGGGCTGGAGGTCGCCCCAAGCGCGGTGGAGCGTTGCGTTGAACGTGTGTCCCGGCTTTATGAGCGAGGTGCGGACCTGGTCCGCATCGGGGCCTACGTTCGGTGCTGGCATCACTGGGAGAGGAGCGGTCTCCGGGAGATGGGAGAGAAACTGTCCGAGCGGGCCTTGGCATGCGTGTGCGGCTCACTCGATTGCATCGGTCAGCCCCACAGGCCTCTGCCGCCGCTGATCCCTGCGTCTGCGGAACCATCCGTAGGCGATGCCTGCGCTGATCCCTGTTCCAGCCATCAACAGCGTTGATGGCTCGGGGACGACGGTGAGAACTTGAGAGATCCCGTACATGTTTAGTTTCTCATCGTCCGCTTCTGTGAGGTCTTGATCATCGACCCATTTACTGCTTGTTCTTTCTGACTGGCCTAACAACGGCAAATCGGACCCCAACCATCCGTCCGTAGACACAACGCCAGACGCGGTAGTCCCTGTCCATACAGAGACTTCGGTCGTGGACCTCTTACCATTTAAATCCTCGTTTATGGGTTGCACGAGGGACCCGGACCATAAACCCGAGAGTGTGGTGCTCGTCGTGACGAGCGTTCCGTCAGCCAAATACACAGGGGTCATGGTCTGCCCCACGTTGTCTATCGCGTTGACCGTGGACGTCGATGCGATCGCGGACCACGTGAGGGTGACACCGTTGTACGTGACAACGCCGCCTCCCGCCTGGGTACTTGCGTCGTTGGTTACGAAGGTGTTGTAGTCGCTGATGTTCGACGAGGTCGCGGTCGTGGTTCCATCGGTGAGGAAGACGAAACGGAACGTGTCACCGGGGCTGAGCCCCCCCGGGGTCGAGAGCTCAAGATCGGCCACGGCCCGGCCACCCACTCCGAACGCGAGCCAAAGCATTGCCGTTACCAGGGCAAACCGTCGTGTCTTGGTGAACATCATGGATCTCCTGATCGTGGGGTCTTTTGGTCGGCCGGTGCAACACCGAACCTCGGTTTGCTCCTACCGGCCCAATACCGTTGAATTAGCAATAACACCCTTGGCCGAAGGAAGTTCGGGCTCCCTCTCCCCTTGCGGGAGAGGGTTGGGGTGAGCGGGCTGGGCACGACCAAGCGCCTTGTCCGAAGGGTCGAGTTGACTGGTGCGACCCCTCTCCCTACCCTCTCCCGCAAGGGGAGAGGGCGAAATAACCACCGGCTTGCCATGACTTTACGGTTAATTCAACGGTATTGCCT
>JBAUOX010000133.1:0-1637 GCA_049579985.1 Isosphaeraceae bacterium
CGGCAGCCGCGCACTGCCGGGTCGCTCACGGCACCTGCTTGACTGGCGGCACGATGATGTGCGGCAGGTCGGCCTGATGGACATGCACAAGAACGAGCGGATCGGCCCGATCCTGGCGTCGGTGGCCAACGATTACCGTCGCCAGATCACTTATCCCGACAGGGTGCACATCGGCGTCCGGATCACCCGGATCGGCCGCAGCAGCATGGACATGGAACACAAGATCTTCAGCCAGAACGACCACGCTCTCGCCGCCGAGGGCACCTCGACACTCGTGGTCTTCGATTACCAGACCAACAAGTCCTGCACCGTCCCCGCCCGCATCCGCCACGCCGTCGAGACCCTCGAGGGGCGGACGTTCTGAAGCGAGGCCTGCTCGAAGATCGATCCCCCTTCGTACCTCCTCTGCACCGGAACTTCACGATTTTCTCCGGCGACACGCCGCCCTTTCCTTGGTATAATGCTTCTACCACAAATCCAACAAGTCCTGCACCCGACTCTTTGAAGATGTGATGAAGACAACGCTCGAGATGTCCCGCGCACCTTCGCGCCTCATGCGCTGGCAATGGGCGACAGTGGCTCTGATGGTCGCGGGCTACGCGGGGTATTACCTCTGCCGTTCGAACCTGTCGGTCTGCATCCCGCTGATCCGGGATGATCTGCTGCGTCAGGGTTACGACGCGCACACGGCCGAGAAGCGGTTGGGCCTGGTTGTGTCGATCGGAGTTCTCACCTACGCGATCGGCAAGTTTTTCGCGGGTGGACTGGCCGATTTTCAGGGAGGCCGGCGCAACTTCCTGGGGGGCATGATCGGCTCGATCGGCTTCACGATCCTGTTTGCGCTTGGGGGTTCGATTCCCTGGTTCACGCTCGCGATCATAGGCAGTCGGTTCGTCCAGTCCTTCGGCTGGGCCGGGATGATCAAGATCACCTCGCGGTGGTTTCCCCATAGTTTCTATGGCCGCGTTATGGCGTTCATCAGCCTGAGTTTTCTGTTCGGCGATGCACTGGCACGCAAGTTCATGAGCTACTTGCTCGGCGCCGGCTGCACCTGGCAGCAGGTCTTCTTTGCCTGTGCGGGCACGATGTTCGTTTTGCTCCTGATCAACCTGGTCTTTCTCAAGGAGACCCCGCGGCAGATCGGCGAGCCGGAGCCTGCGTCTCATTCCGACAGTCTATTCGGCGAGCAGGGCAACGATCCCGTGCCTGCCGGCGTGTGGGCCCTGCTGGCGCCTCTTCTCCGATGCCGGGTATTCTGGTACGTCTGCATGCTCTCGCTTGGCCTGACTCTGCTTCGCGAGACGTTCAACACCTGGATTCCAACATATTTCAACAAGTCGTTGGGAATGAGCTACTCCGAGGCCGCCGGCAAGAGCGCCTTGTTCCCGTTTCTCGGGGGCATCTCCGTACTCCTGGCCGGATTCCTGAGCGATCGCCTGGGCCGGACGAGCCGGGCGGTCATCATCATCATTTGCCTGTTCCTGACAACCGTGGCTCTCGCCACGCTGGCCTTGCACGATTTTGGCGGGTCCACGCTCTGGCCGGTCGCGGTTGTCACACTGATCGGGTTCTTGCTGATCGGCCCGTATTCTTACCTTGGCGGGGCGATCGCGCTCGACTTCGGCGGCAAGCAAGGC
>JBAUOX010000134.1:0-2283 GCA_049579985.1 Isosphaeraceae bacterium
GCAGCCCCTTTTTCAGCAGTCTCTCCGGGATGTGGGGAAAAATGTCGTGGACCTGGTGTGGAGATCAGCAATCACGGCATGATGCAGGCGCGTCGACCTCTGGCGTGGCGGCTCAAAAGAATGTAGCCAGATCGGTGAAGACCTTGTGAATGCTGTCGATGTTTTCCCTTCTCTCGATCCCTGGGAAGCTTGGCGACCCCTTGTAGTATTTTCCGTTCGTCCGCTTGGCGAGCTCGCGCAGTGCCTCCGGGTCGGCATCATTGCCGTACAGGATTGTGAAGACGAGGATTGAGCCGCCTGATCGGTTCGCCCGATCAAGTTTATCGAAAAGTTTCTCGAGCGATGGGCTCGGCTTGATGTCCTTGCCGTCACTCAAGACGATCAAGGCCCGGGTGCGGCTCGGGTCTCTCGCCAGGAGAAACTGATAGGCTTCGTCGATCGCCTCGTAGAGAGCGGTGTTCCCGGTAGCAATGAGATGGTCGATCGATCGCTTGGCCTGCTCTTTGCCCTGCGGGCCCATGCGGATGTCGCGCGACATCCATTCGACTTTGGCGCCGAAGATCAGGGCCGAGAGCGAATCGCCCGGCCCGAGAAGGTCGATGAACGCCTTGGCGGCCGCTTCCGCCCCACGGATTTTCTCTCCTGCCATGCTCGCCGACGTGTCCACGGCCAGAACGATGTCGGCGTTTCGCTTGTTCTGCCTCCAGACATCCTGGATCAGGCGGATGGCTGTGGCCGGCGGAGGACCAAGAAACTTTCGCGGCTGCTCCGGCGAGACCCCGAATTCCGGCCTGAGCATGGGTTTCAGGTCGATCCCCTGCTGATTGTCGGACGGGCGGAAGCCGAAGTGGAGAGCACGTTCTTGCTGCGGGCGTTGGAGCAAGAAATCGATGTAGAGTCGACCGGCCTGGCGGTGCTTCTCGGTGACCCAGGGCCGTTGGACCACGCCGATCGGGTGCGCGCTGGGGAAGGTCCCCTCCGCCGGATAGATCGCCACGATCTGGGGCAGCTCCACGGCCGGGTTCCGCTGCCGGGCCTCCTCGTTGGCCTGGATCACAAGGTTCTCGTACAAAATCGCGGCTGATAAATAGTCCGGACCCTGTGTAAACATGCGATCAGCAAGAAACCCTGTTGACGTGCCATAATGAACAATCGAGTGTTCCACCCCATGCAGATAGCCGCTCACCTTGTCGAGTTGGTCGCTGATGTCTCGCCGTGTGACGCCGTCGAACTTGCCCAGGGCTGCATAGGTTTCCGCGAACAGTGCATCGAGACCGCTGTTGGAGAGATTGGGGTCAGTATGGCCAAACTTGAAGCTGCCCCATTCCGGTTTGCTCACCCTGCGCCACTGGGACGCGTCGCGCGCGTACTCGAAGATGTCGCGCCACTGCAGGCTCTTGCCGGGCCAGCCGATGGCCTCGGCCATCTCGCGCCACATTGCCACCACCACGGGAGAGCTGACCAGGTCGGTGGTCGGTCCGATCAGGTCGCCCTGGCCGTGTTCGCGGGACTCGGCGTTGGCGAGGAGGATGAACGCCGAGGCGGCGGGGCTGACCAGGTGAGCCTGCCGCCGCTGCGTGAGTACTTCATCGACCATCTCGCCGGAGCCTACCGGCACGGCGACGACCTTGATCCGCTCACCGCTGGGCAAGGTGCGGCCCGAGGCGTTGAACTGGCGTGTGACCTCGTCAATCCACTTCTGCTTCTCTGAACCGTATGTCAAAACCAGCTCGATCTCCGGCTGGCTCGGTTTGAGGGGCTTGGTCGGCCGCGCGTTGGGGAGGAAGCCCGCGCTGCTAGCCACCCGTTCGTATTCCGCGAGTTGATTGGCGTCGAGCGTGATGGGCGTCTGGAACACAAACCAATTGACCAGCAGGGAGAGCGGTGGAGTGGTGAGCGACCCGTGGAAGTACCATCCTTGCTTGTTCGAGGGAAGCAGGCCCGAGAAGTCAATTGGGGATTTGATTGTCGTTTGGCTGCCGGCCGCGGTGAGTTTTGCGGACGCGGCGTTCAAGACCGGGTCGAGCGCGTCGTTGTGGGCTCCGGGCTTCAGGAACACGGCCAGCACCGTCTCCGCGCCCGTCGCGCTGACGTTCACGAAATGCACCTCCATCGGGTACATGTAGCCGTGAAGCGTGTTCTCAGCCGGGTCGTGAAAGTGGAACTGCGAAAGCGTGTACACCTGGCCGCCGAGGGTGACAGTGTCCGAGGTGCTGGATTTGAAATGCACCCGGATCTGGTGGCCGTTGTTGACGATCTGCTCCGGCACGGCCGGGGTGTAGT
>JBAUOX010000135.1:0-15771 GCA_049579985.1 Isosphaeraceae bacterium
CCCGCCGTCGCGCGTTGAGCAAGACGCGCCGCCTGTTGCATGAATCCTTGCCCGACCCAGCCGAGCCCGATCACACCTAGCCGCCGCTTCCCCGCGACCGCCGGCTTACGTCTGAACTGCAGCGGCATTGTTTGGATTCTCGACAGCGATCGATCTGGCGCTGTAGAATTAAATGCTTGTTGCGAGGCTGGCTGGGGTAACTCAGACCGTCCCCAGGATGGATGGCACCGCCTGGGGAATCGGGCCGTCCTCGGCGTGCTCTCGGGCGATGTTCTGGAACTCGCTCTGGGAGCGGATGACCGGCTCGCCGGGCTTCGGTTTGAGGCGGCGGTAGGTGCCGTCGGACTGAAGCTCGCGAGCCTTGAGGTTGTCGGAGAGGACGACTGCCAGAATGCGATCGATGATCCGGGCGCGGAGCGGGGGGTCCTCGATGGGGAACATCAGCTCGACGCGGCGGTGGAAGTTGCGGGGCATCCAGTCGGCCGAGGAGAGGAAGACCTCGGGCTGGCCGTCGTTGAGGAAATAGGTGATCCGCGAGTGTTCGAGGTACTTGTCAAGGATGCTGACGACGCGGATGTTCTCGGAGACGTCGCGAACTCCGGGACGGAGGCAGCAGATGCCGCGGATCAACAGGTCGATCTTGACGCCGGCGATCGAGGCCTCGTAGAGCGATTCGATGATCTTGGGATCGACCAGCGAGTTCATCTTGGCGATGATTCGTGCCGGGCGGCCGGCCCGGGCGTGCGCCGCCTCGCGCTCGATCAGCGCGGTCAGCGTGCTGGCCAGGTGCATGGGGGCAACGACCAGCTTGTTCATCTGGCCTCCCTGCGAGTAGCCGGTCAGCAGGTTGAACATGGCGCTGGCGTCCTCGCCGTACGCGGGGCGGCAGGTGAAATAGGAGAGGTCGGTGTAGAGCCGCGCCGTGGTCGGATTATAGTTGCCGGTGCCAAGGTGAACGTAACGGCGAATGCCGTCGTGCTCGCGCCGGACCACCAGCGCGGCCTTGCAGTGGGTCTTCAGGCCGACGATGCCGTAGACGACATGGACCCCGGCCTTCTGGAGCATCCGGGCCTTGTCGATGTTGTTCTCCTCGTCGAGCCGGGCCTGCAGTTCGACCAGGGCCGTGACCTGCTTGCCGTTCTCGGCGGCGCGGGCCAGAGCGTTGATGATCGGGTTGGATTCGGCGGTGCGGTAGAGGGTCATCTTGATGGCCAGGACCTGGGGGTCCTCGGAGGCCTGCTCGATGAACTGGACCACGGTGCCGAAGGATTCGTAAGGATGATGGGCGAGGATGTCGCCCTCGCGAATGGCGGTGAAGACGTTCTTGCGGGTTGCCATGCAGGCCGGCATCTGCGGATCGAAGGACGGTTCCTTGAGCTCGCGGAACCCCTCGAGCCTGTACAGGCCGGCCAGCGCGGTGAGGTCCACGGGGCCCGCCACCTTGTACACGTCGCGTTCCTCGAGCTCGAGCGCCGAGGCCGAGAGGAGCTGGGCGAGGAAGCCCTCGTCGGCGCGCTCCGAGATCTCGAGCCGGACTGGCTCGCCCCATTTCCGCTGCCGCAGGGTCTCCTGGATTGTCGAGAGCAGGCTGCTCTTGACCTCGTTCTCCTGGATCGACAGGTCGCTGTTGCGGGTGGCGCGGAAGGCCACCCGCTCGATGACCCGGTAGCCGCCGAAGAGGGCGTCGAGCCGGGGGCCGATCACATCCTCGAGCAGGACGAAGCGGCGCTGGGCATCGCCCTCGTCCGGCAGTGGAACCAGCCGGTTGATCACCGAGGGTACCTGGAGCACGGCGTAAAGCAGGCGGCCGCGCTGGTTGAGAGACTCGATCCTCAGGAGCAAGTTCAGGCTTTTGTTGTGAACGTGCGGGAAGGGATGCGCCGGGTCGATGGCCAGGGGCGTCAGGACAGGGTAGACCTGGCTGTTAAAGTAGTCGTCGAGGAAGTCATTCTGGGCCGGAGTGAGCTCACCGGGGGGGCAGATCCGGATGCCATGCTCGCGGAGCTGCGGGTGGATTTGCTGGAGCCAGGTTTCGTAAAGTCGGGCGACGAAGTCATGGGCGCGACGGGCGATCTCCAGTAACTGAGCCAGAGGGCCCATGCCGTCGGGTGGCATGTCCTGAGGCTCGAGGTTCTCGTAAAGCTGAGCTTGCAGGCCAGCCACGCGCACCTCGAAGAATTCGTCGAGGTTGGATGCGCAGATCGCCAAGTACTTGAGCCGGTCGAGCAGCGGGTTGGAGGGATCGCGCGCCTCCTCGAGGACTCGCTCGTTAAAGTCGAGCCAGCTCAGCTCACGATTGAGGAACAGGGTCGCATCGAAGGCAGGGCCGGCTGGAGCCGCCGGCCCGGAGACGGCTGGGGGACCATTGAGCTGCGAGTGAGTCGTGGCCACGAGAAGAATCCCCATCGGCGGCTTTCGACCGTCGCAACCGCGGGATGCGGACGTGGAAGCACCGGGATGCAGTCGATTGAACCTCAAAGGGAAATGATCGGCGGGGCGGCCCCGAAAACTTCATGTTACCACAAGCTGCTTGAGAATTCTCAAGTTGCGGGCGTCAAGATCCTCGCCGTCCTCGATTCCCTTGGGAGTTTCCAGAATCATCGGCAGATGGCGGAACCGGAGATCATTGACCAGGCGCCGGAAGGGTTCCAGTCCCATTTTCCCGGCGCCGATCCCGGCGTGTCTGTCCACGCGGCTGCCGCACTCGCGGCTACTATCGTTCAAGTGCCAGACCCGCAAACGGTCGATTCCTATCGTTCCGTCCAATTGCTTGATGGTTTCATCGTACTGTTGGGGCCGATCGAGAGAATAGCCCGCCGCGAAAATGTGGCAGGTGTCCACGCACACTCCCAACCGCCGGGGGTGTGTCACAAGTTCCAGAATGGATTGCAGATGGTCGAATCGATAGCCAAGCCAGGAGCCCTGCCCCGCGGTCGTTTCCAGGTCGATCGTCACGCCCAGATCCTGGGTTCGACGGTGAAGTTCGTCGATCGCAAGCGCGATCCGCCGCAAACCGGTCTCCTCGCCTGTTCCCTTATGAGCGCCGGGATGGACGACCAGGTCCCCGATACCGAGCTCGTGGCACCGCTGCATCTCGACGACCATGGCCTCGATCGACCTCTTCCAGAGTGCGTCGTCCGGGCTGGCAAGGTTGATCAGGTACGAACTATGCGCCACAGTATCACGGATCCCGGTCCGCTCAAGCGCCTGACGGAACGCTCCGGCCTGCTCGAAGGTCAGGGCCGGGGCGTTCCACTGATTACTGTTTTTGGTAAATACCTGCACGGCCTGGAAGCCCACGTCGTGCGCTGCCGCGACCGCTCGCTCGTAGCCGCCGGCAATTGACATGTGGGCACCGAACTTGCACGGTAGTATGCCGGTGGCCAAACGAGCTCTGCGTGGTCTGGCCATCGTCGCCAATCCTTCAGGTCTTCTGACCTGCCGCTGAAAGATCCGTTGAAACGGTCACTTGCGTACTCCGAGCCGGCGATTTTAGAATAAACCGTCTGCTCACAGATGCGGGGACGTGGCCGGGGGTTTAAACATGGGTTGGCTGATCTGGGCCGGTGTCTTGCCCGTCTGCCTGATCGCGGCATTTTTCCTGCTGCAGCGCCCCCTTCGCATGTTCTTCGAGGATCTGCACGTGGACCAAGCTCGTGAGTCGTTTCACTGTCAGCGCGAATGGCTGGAAGCGCGATTCATGACCGCGCTGCACCGCATCGATCCCGCGGAGGGTGCCCGCTGGGAGGACGCGCGGTGGCACGATGAGGTCCTCTGGGCCCGTGACCGGCAGACGCGTCACTTTCTCGCCCTCGTCTGCGTCCATTTCGACGCCAACCCGTTTGACCCGCTTGCCTCAGGCCGGCTGGCCACGGCCGTCTTCGAGTACCACAAGAGGAAGTGGAGCGCCATGGGGAAACGGCTCGACGAGATCCGTCCCGACGAGGTCGTGGGGCGCAATCGACGCTACGAGCCCGTCGAGATCGCTCATCCCAGCGCCAAGCGCGCGGTTTGATCGATCGGCCCTGGGACGGTAGCTTCCGATCCTTTCACTTCACTTCACTTCATTCGTGCGTCCTGGACTGAAGCCGGGTTCGGAGCTCGATGTAGCGATCGAGCGAAAACTCCTGCGATCGACAGATTTCCAGCAGCGGCCGCTCGCGGCGTTCCACCTCCGCACAGGCCTCTGCCAGCTTCGGCGCGATCTCGAGAGGCACGATGCAGACGCCGTGCCGATCGGCGTGAAGCAAGTCGCCAGACCGGATGGTCACGCCGCCGAGAGTAACCGGCTTGCCAAAATCGACGATCCGAACATAGGCATGGCTCACACAAGGACCCAGGCCGAAGAGCTGGAACCCCAGCGCCTTCACCTCGTCGAGGTCGCGCGGGCAGCCGCTGGTGATGTGGCCGACGCAGCCGAGCTTGCGGTGGATCGTCGCCGTGACTTCCCCGAACTCGGCGCCCAACCCCGGTGGGTCGTCGATGTCCTCGCCGACTGCGATCTTCGGGCCCGGCTCGGACGCGACATACCTCAGGTAATCGGCCAGCAAGTTTGCCTCCATTTCGCCGGCCGCCGGTGGGATCGCCGTGGTCTGGCAGGTGACCGCGTAGCCGACGATCACCCCCAGCTCCGGCAGCAGGCAACGGATGAAATGGGGCAGGTAGCCGGTGTGCCGGGGACGTACGTCGAACAACTCGATGGCGTTCGAGATCGTCGGGGTGTTGTATCGTCCAAGCAGTTCAAGCTGCTCGGCGCCAAGGTGGGGTGTGGACATCGACGGAGTCTCCGTGATGGGAAGCGTCTCTCCCGGTCCGAGGAGTCTGGGATGTCTTGAAATCCAGAGATTCTCGAATCTGGAATCCCAGAAACTCGGCAATCGCCAATACTCATCGCCTGGTGGTCAGCCTAACCGAACCGAGATGACCGAGCCAGAGCCCCCGCAGATCGTCCTCGCTCGCCCAGGTATTCGGTTGAGGTCCGGCTTGGCCGCAAATTCAGGAGTCGCTACGCTGGTTAGGAGAAAACCTGGAAGTTTTCTGGGCTCTACGGAAACCGGAAATTGCGACCAGACACCCAGAGTCCAAGAGCGGGCTGCCTGGCTTTGCATTGACTCAGAATTGCTCACGACCGAAGACGGACAGAAGCTCATGGCCGACCCGATTGACAAGCCGACCCCCGTAGCAAATCCTGGCCCAGGGCTCCATCCGAGCAGCGGCAACGCCGGCTCGCACCAGGATGCCGCCCTCGACGACGCCCTGGAGAAGGTGATGGCCAATCCCAGCGCCGAGCCCCGGCCCGAGGTGCCGCTCAAGCGGCAGTGGGACGCCGAGCTGGAGGCGGAGATGGAAGCCGCCCTCACAGGGTTCGACCCGAAAACGTTCGACGTGGCCCGGGAAAGGCCGAAGACCACCGACCGAACCCGGGGGGCCGGGCGAGACCGGGGCCGGGAGGCCCGCCAAGGGACGAGCATCGGCAAGGTCATCTGCGTCCGCGGCAGGAGCCTGTTCGTCGATCTGGGCGGAAAAAGCGAAGGCGTGATCCCACTGGACCAGTTCGAGGGCGAGATCCCCGCGCCGGGCTCGCAGATCGAGGTCATCGTCGATCACTTCGACACCAGCGAGGGAATCCAGCACTTGCGGCTCAAGGGGGCCGCGATCGAGGCGAGCTGGGAAAACCTGCGCGAGGGGGTCATCGTCGAGGCCCGCGGCACCAAGGTCATCAAGGGGGGCCTGGAGGTCGATGTGGACGGCATCCGCGGCTTCATGCCGATCAGCCAGATCGACCTGTCCCGGGTCGAGGACGCCGCTGCTTACGTCAACCAGAAGTTCAAGGCCATTGTCACCGAGGCCAACCAACGCGAGAAGAACCTGGTCGTCTCACGGCGCGACCTGCTCGAACAGGAACGGGCCGAGCAGCGTGAGAAGACCTGGGCCGAGCTGGAGGTCGGCCAGGTCCGCGAGGGGACCGTGCGCTCGATCAAAGACTTCGGCGCGTTCGTGGACCTTGGCGGCGTCGACGGTCTCTTGCCAATCGGCGAAATGAGCTGGTCGCGGATCCAGAAGGTGGATGACCTGGTCAAGACCGGCGACAAGGTTCAGGTCAAGGTGATCAAGATCGATCCCGTGGCCAGAAAGCTCACGCTTGGCCTGAAACAGCTCACCCCCAGCCCTTGGGAAAAGGTGGAGTCAGAGTATCCGCGCGGCCTGATGATCACGGGCAAGGTCACCAAGCTGATGGAATTTGGAGCCTTCGTCGAGCTCGAGCCCGGCATCGAGGGTTTGATCCACATCAGCGAGCTCTCTCCCAACCGCGTCCGCCGCGTGGCCGACATCGTCCAGGCAGGCCAGGAAGTCGAAGTCCGGATCCTCAAGGTCGAGCCTGGCCTGAAGCGGATCGCCCTCTCCCTCCTTCCGGCCAAGGGCAAGGAAACAGCCGCCGCGGAGGACGATGAGGAAGACGACGAGATCCCGACAGCCCCCAAGCCGGAACGCAAGGTTCCGCTCAAGGGAGGGCTGGGAGACAAGGACAAGCCGTTGTTCTGAGTCTGGGATGGGGCGTCAGCCCGTAGCCCGTAGGGTGGGTCAAGCCGCAGGCGACGACCCACCGGATCTGGGATGGGGCGTCAGCCCGTAGCCCGTAGGGTGGGTCAAGCCGCAGGCGACGACCCACCGGATTGCCGTCGCGGCACTCACTCGCGACGACCAAGACGTCGATCCGAGTCATTGAGAGACTGTAGCATCGCTACCGGGGCCGATTCGAAGATCGCTCGGCAGGAACAGGGAGAATCGACCTGGGACCCGCTCAATGCCTCCGAGTTGGCCTCCAACAATGAGGGCGCAATGACGTCACAAGCCCAACCCGCGGCGATGAGGGCCCTGGCCAAGCCGTAGCCGGTCGGTCCGGCTTCATAGCAACAGGCAACCTCGCAACGCGGGCCCAGCTTGTCAAGCACCTTCCTCAAGGCGTTCCATTCGTGAGGCACCGTACCGATCACCCGCGCCGCCTCCCTCCCGAGCTGGGCGACAGCGATGACGATAGAGTCCTTGTGCACATCCAGACCGACAAGCTGAGCTTTGGTACACTGAGTCACGGACCAGTCCTCCCGTTGTCGGCTCTGTCCCGAACGCCACAAGCATTCAGGATAACCCACGTCGCACGTGACCGACTGGTCCAACCATCCTCTCTACAGCCCCGGCCAGCCCGCGTTGACATGAGGCGCGGTTCCGGCTAAAGTCCGGCGGCACGTCGCGATCGTGAGGCGACGATCGGCCTGATTCCCACACCATGAGCACCCATCGGCGAGTCAATTCGCCCCGTTCCGTGGCCCAGCGGTCAAGGCGCGTGTTCGGGCAGTCCCAGGGACGGAGACGCATTCCGGCACGTGTCGGTCTTTGACGGGCGAGGGTTTATCATGGATGATGTCCCCGCCGGTCCGGCGAGCCTGGAGCCGCGGAGGCCACCGCTTTCGGTCGTCGTTCCCGTTCGCAACGGGGGTTCCGACTTCGAGTGCTGCCTCCGTTGGCTTCATAACTCAACCTGGACGGATTTCGAGCTGATCGTGGTCGATGATGGCTCGACCGACGGTTCGAGTGCTCTTGCCCGGCACATGGGTGCAATCGTTGCCCGGAACGAATGCCCCCTTGGTCCCGCGGCCGCGCGCAACCGCGGGGCTCAGCTTGCCGCGGCGCCTCTCATTTTCTTCCTGGACGCGGACGTCGCGGTCCATGCCGATGCCTTGAGCCGCGGCATGGCACGTTTTGTCGCCGACCCGGGCCTCACCGCCCTGTTCGGTTCCTACGACGACCACCCGCCGGCACGAGACGTTGTGAGCCAGTTCCGCAACTTGTTGCATCACTTCGTGCACCAGCAGGGCGCATTCGACGGCGATACCCGCCCGGTGCACACGTTCTGGACGGGTTGCGGAATGATCCGCCGCCAAGTCTTTCTCGATTTTGGCGGCTTCGATCCCCGACTCTACCCCCGGCCGGCGATCGAGGACATCGAGCTCGGCTATCGCCTGACGCGAACCGGCTACCGGATCATCCTGGCTCGCGACGTGCTAGCGACTCACCTGAAGCGCTGGTCGCTGCCGGAAATGGTCCGGACCGACATCTTCCGCCGGGGTGTCCCGTGGATGCTCCTGATCAAGCGAAGCGGAACCGTCGAGACCGACCTGAACGTCAAGCCCACCCAGCAGATCTGCGTGGCGTTCACGGGACTGATCCTGCTCGCGCTGGTAACGCTGCCCTGGAATTCCTGGGCCGCGGTGGTTGCCGTGCTCGGATCGGTGGTGATCGTCTGGCTGAACCGCGACTTTTACCGGTTTCTCGGCCGCTGCCGAGGCCCTGGTTTCGCGTTGGCGGCCCTGCCGCTGCATCTGGTCTACTTCACCTGCTGTGGTCTATCGGTCCTTTTTGCCCTTTTCCAGTGGCATATTGTGAACCGGGTCGCGTTCGAAGGCTCGGCCGGGGCCGCGCGCCGCAAGCGTGTGGACCAGGGCGCCGGGCCAATTCCTCAACCATTCCTGGCTCGGGTCGCACGGAGGCTGGCACGTTGGACGACACGATCAAGGTAGCCGTGGTTCGCAGCGACCGCCGTCGAGGCGCCGTGGCCGAGGCGTTCGCCCTCATCGCCGCCGACGTCCGCCGGGGTGTCCAGGCCGACTCGAGACCTGTGATCGTCCCCAACCTCGACTACCCAGCCCGTCCCTGGACCTGCACCCACCGCGACACCCTCTCGGCCGCCGCCGACGCGCTCCTCGGCGCGGGGGCATCCTCGCTCACGATCGCGGCGGGGACAGGCCGGCGGGAACACCCCACTGGCGACCAGTTCGACCGGCTGGGATACCGCGCCGAACTCTGGCGCCGACCGGCCACGTTCCTGGATCTTGATTCCGACGCCGGGGACGGCGCCGGTCCGTGGACCACCGTCCCATGGATCGGTCCTCGCGGCGAGCCGGTCTCGTTGCGCATCTGCGCGTGTGTGGCCGCTGCTCGCTGCCGCGTCTCGCTCGGAGTCGCCAAGACGCATGGCCTCTACCGGGTGGGTCTGGGTCTCACGAACCTCACGGGAGTTTTCCATCCCGACGACGGGTACCTGCCGGGGCAAGAACACGGTGCTGGCGGCGGTCCCCTGAGGGTGCCCTCCAGGGCCACACCCGTGGTGGAATCATGGCGCGGCTGGCTGGTCCGGGCATGGCTGGGGCTAAGGTCGATTTCGGGCGGAATGCGGCTTACCGGCTCCGAGCGTCGCCGACTGGAATGGATTGAGAAAGCCACCAGCTCCCTCGTTGCCCTCGCTGGACTCATGAAGCCGCGGGTCAGCCTGATCGATGGCTTCGCGGCCATGGAGGGCGAAGGGCCCAGATATGGCCGACGCCTTGCGCTGGGCACGGTCATTGCGGGCGCCGATCCCGTCGCCGTCGATGCCGTGGCTGCCTCGATCATGGGCTTCGAACCGAGAGAGATCGCCTACCTCCGCCAGGCCGAGATCATGGGTCTGGGCACGGCGGACCTGGCGGCGATCACTATCCTCGGCGACCCGGTCTCCGCATCCCGCCGCCGCTTCCGTCGGCACTCCTCGGACCCGCTCTTGCGACTGGTTTTCAGTTCCGCCGCGAGGGAAACCGGCGCACCCAGGCCGCACTTTGGATCGGTTCCATCGCGAAGTCAGCCTGGCAGGGTGGCTCGACCGAAGTGAGGCACGCCGAACGGCGTGGAAGGCACCGCGACGGGAGGGCGGCGATGCGCATCGGATTCGACGGCAGTTGTCTGTCCAACCGTCGCGGCTTCGGCCGTTTCTCCCGGCTGCTGCTCGAATCACTGGCAAGGCGCCCTGGCAAGCACCGGCTCGTCGTTGTCATCGACCGGCCTTCCGAGCCCGCGGTGACAATTCCCGAGGGCTGCGATCGGGTCGTGGTTGACGTCGGCGACGCTCCCAGCGCGGCCGCGTCGGCTCAAGGTCGGCGGCGGTTCGGCGACATGCTGGCAATGGGTCGCGCGGTAGCCCGCGCCGGCCTGGATCTCATGTACTTTCCCGCCACCTACACGTTTTTTCCGGTCTGGAACGTGCCTCGCCTGGTGGTGACCATGCACGACACCCTGGCGCTGGCCCATCCGGACCTGGTCTTTCCAACCCGCGGAGGCCGCCTCGCCTGGCTGCTCAAGGAACACGCCGCAGCGCGGATGTCCGACCGCATCGTGACCGTCTCCGAGACGTCCCGGCGCGACCTTCAGGCTTGGTTTCGCCTGCCCGCAAACAGACTCCGCGTCATCACCGAGGGTCCCGACTCGATCTTCCGGCCGGAGGCCGAGAGTCCTCGGGCAGAGACAGTCTTGCGGAAACTCGCGATTCCTTCAGGCGCCAGGTACCTGCTCTACGTTGGCGGACTGAGCCCACACAAGAACCTGCCTCGCCTGATCGAGGCGTTTTCGCGGATCAAGGCCACGAACTTGCTGCTGGTCGTGGTTGGCGACTTCAAGGACGTCTTCCACACCCATGTCGCGGAGATCCAGTCGGCCATCGCCTCGGCAGGCCTGAAAGATCGAGTGCTCCTGCCCGGCTTCGTGCCTGACGCCGAGCTGGTTTACCTCTACAGCCGGGCCTACGCGCTGGTCCAGCCGTCGCTCATGGAGGGCTTCGGCCTGCCCGCCGTGGAGGCCATGGCGTGCGGGACGCCGGTGCTCTCCAGCCGGGCCGGCTCGCTTCCCGAAGTCGTCGGCGACGCCGGGCTCTTCTTCGACCCGACCGACGTCGCATCGATGGCCGCCACCATCAGCCAAGCTCTCGCCGATACCCGGCTGCGAGACGATCTCGCTTGCAGGGCACTGGACCGTGCCGGCCTCTTCACCTGGGACCGCGCCGCCCAGTCACTTCTCGAGTGCTTCGCGGAGCTCGATAGGAGCTCCCGTGGGCGATGGCCACGGATCTCGGGCAGCTCATCCTTTGAATACCGCGGGATGGCTCGATCCTGGAGCAACCGAAGGAGTGCTCGGTAGGATGGGAGCGGTTCGTGCCGTGGCGAGATCGGACTCGGTGTCAGGAGGGGAGCGAAGTCATGGAACCGTTTTTCCCTTTCGTATTGCTCGGGCTTGCCGTGGGGCTGCTGATCTCGGGCGTCAGCAACTTATCAGTGGAAGGGAAGTACACGAAACTCTTCGCCACCAGTGCCACGGCTGTCGGCGTGGCGGTGCTGGGCTGGTTTTTCACGACGTATGGCAAAGGTGGTCCTCTGTATGCAGTTTTCTCAGGACTTCTGCTCGTCGGACTGTTGATCTGGGGGCTGATCAATCCCGTTGTGGGGAGGCGACTCGCAAGAAACTTCGCCGTGATAGCGATGGGCCTGGGAACAGGCTTCCTGGCCTGGGGGATCAGCGGGGCAGTGAGTGGAGAACGTCTTCGCCCGCCCTTCAGCAGCAGCAACATCATCACGGAAGTCAGCGAAGCGATCGGTTGGGGAGCAGGGTTCCTCACGGGCGGCATCGTCGCCCTTGTGCTCTCATTCCTTGGGAAAACCAGGAAGGGCGGTCCTCAAGATCCTCAATCGTGAATCTTCGGAGTGATGTTGAGAAAGTCCATCCGGGCCGGGATATCGAAAAAGAGGCACGGAGACGACATCCATTCCGTTCACTGGCGGACGCTCGAAAGCGACGCCAGCCTTTTCTCCTGAAGCCGCGCGACTCAACTCAGGGGTAAAGATCCGTGCTCAAGTACTTGAGCCCGCTGTCGCAGGCGAGAAATGCGATTGTGGCCCCGGCCTCCTGCTCGGCAAGCAGTCTCCAGGCCGCAGCAAGATGAGCACCCGTTGAGAAACCGGCGAAGATACCCTCCTCGGCCGCCAGGTGGCGGGCTGCGGCAATCGCTTGCTCGTCGGTCACCGCTACATAGCCTGTGACCAGAGTCTTGTCGAACAGGTCAAGATCGGTTCGCGCATAACCGGCTCCTTGGATGCGGTGCCGCGGGTTGCTCACGCAGCCTCCGCCCAGGACCGCGGCGCCGGCCGGTTCGACGGCGTACGTTCGGACCGTGGGGTTGAGGCCGCGCAGCGACCGGGCCACCCCGGTGAACGAGCCGCCCGTTCCGACCATGTCCAGGAAGACGTCAATCTGTCCCTGGGATTGTGCCCAGAGCTCGGGCCCCGTGTGCCGCTCATGGGCCAGGATGTTGCCTTGGCGGCGGAACTGATCGACGCGGAAGGCGCCGCGCCGCGACACGATTTCCGCGGCTTGCTCCTCGACAAGCGCCAGGTCCTCGCCCGAGACCTGGCCGTCCACGGCTCCCTCGGCCTGTGCAACGATAATGACCTCCGCCCCGAACGCCTCCATCTGGCGAACCCGCTCGACCGAATTACCGCGCGAGATCAAAGCGACGAAGGGATGCCCCAGGGCGCGGCAGACGACCGCCAGACCCGTGCCGGTGTTGCCGCTGGTCAGCTCGACGACGGTCTGCCCGGGGCGCAGCTCTCCCGAGGCCCGGGCTTCCCGGATGATCTCCAGAGCGATCCTGTCTTTCTTACTCCCACCGGGGCTGAAATACTCCAGCTTCACGAGCAGCCGGCCCGACAAACCACGGCTCTCGACGCTTCGAGTCAGCTCGAGAAGCGGAGTGCGGCCGATCACATCGAGAATGGAGCGAGCCAAGGGAGGACAACTTGCGTTCATCAGATCTGCGCCCGGAAATCCGGCTTCGGTCTCTGAGTCTTGGCGATCACTCCACCGGGATGAACTGCTTGGACGTCGCGTCATACGACAGAACCTCGCCGGTCTCGATCATGAAAACCCAACCGTGAACCTGCAGCTCGCGGCGGCGGATCGCGGCCGAAATGCATCCCATGCTCCGCAGGTGATCGAGCTGGACCAGGACGTTCTCCTTCACGACCTGAATGACCTGGTCGTCTCCTGTAAGCCGGGGATACCTGGTCTTGACGATTCTCCGCGCCGGCTCGGCGAAGTGCAGAAAGCCGGCAACCGCCGGTAACCGTTCGAGACACTCCGGATCGAGCAAGGAGGTCATGGCCCCGCAATGGGAATGGCCACACACGATGATATGCTTGACCTTGAGCTCGATGACGGCAAACTCGATCGAGGCCGCCTCGCCGGATGGTCCCGCGATGGGCGGAGGAACGATGTTGCCGGCATTGCGGATGACAAAGATCTCACCGGGGCCAAGCCCGGTGATCAAGTTCGGAACGACACGGGAATCGGAGCAGGTGATAACAAGATAACGAGGGCTCTGGCCATGAGCCAGAACCAGAAAAAGGTCCTGGTTCTCCTTGAACTCGTGCTCCTGAAACGACCGGACGCCCTCGATGATCTTCCTCATGAGCTGTCCCCTCATCGAGCCGGCGGCATTCCCAGTGTCGTTGCGCCGGCTGCCCCCTCGCCACGGCTTGGCGGGTCAGCCGGAACCTGGTCGATCTCTCTTTCCGATGATCATTCAGCCTGCGGCTCGAGGTCAAGCCCCCCGCCCGGACGGCAGGCCTTCCAGCAGGTCCGGAGGGCCCTTCCGAGCTCGACAGACAGCAAGCAGGCCACCGGAAAGGTGCGCATGACCGCCTTGGCAATCATCAAGGCTGCCGAGAGCCTTCCACAATCTGTGAGTTCGAAACGTTTATTCATCGCCGATTATCGCGGAGGCGTAACTTGCCTCTATGACACCCAACTTCTGGGCGCCTGCTTGCACGTGGGGTTGGAAACCGGGATGCAATTCTCCACTGCGAGTCGGCCCGGCTCCCTCCAGATCGAAGGTGCGAGCGTTCTTGCTCAGGGTTCGGTCCGTCCGGTCCGACGGCCGGCTTCGCGACGGGGCGGCCGGGCCGGCCGAGCGACGTTGCATCCCGTAGCGGGCGGGTTGACGCGCCGTCCGAGGCCGACGATGATCGGGGGGCAGAGGTCGTACGTAGCGAAGAAAGCGAAGCAGCCGGTAACGGGAGAAGGGATCGATCATGGGCCACCCCGTCCTCACCCTGGAATTGCCCGAGGACGTTTATGAACGAGTCCGTCGCGCCGCCAAGGGGATGAATCAACCCGTGGAGAAGGCGTTGGTGGACATCGTCCGGGCCGCCACGCCATCGCTGGAGAAAGTCCCGGCCGAGTACCGGGCGGAACTGGAGGGCATGGAGGACCTCGGCGATGATGAATTGTGGGAGATCTCGCGCAGTCGGTTCGAGGCGGTCAAGCAGCGCCGGATACAACGGCTACTCGATAAGAATCAGCGAGGAGAGCTGACGGACCGAGAGCGACAAGCCTTAGCCGAGTTGCGGTCCGCTGGGGACCGTCTCATGCTCCGGCGGTCTTACGCGGCCCTGCTGCTGAAATACCGGGGGCATCGGGTCCCGAACCCCGAGGGCCCCTGACCGTGGCCGGCAAAGCTCGCGTGCCACGCCCCTTGCGCGAGCGCGTGGCCAGGATGGCCGGTCATCGCTGCGGATATTGCCGGACTCCCGAGAGCATCGCAGGCTTTCGTTTGAGCATCGAGCATATCATCCCCGAAGCCAAGGGAGGACGGACCGTCGAGGGGAACCTCTGGCCTGCCATGCATGTAACGAGTTCAAGGGTACGCGCGTCCTCGTACGGGATCCCGCCACCGGTAAACGTGTCCGATTGTGGAACCCGCGACGTCAGAAGTGGCCCGATCACTTTTCCTGGAGTGAGGACGGAACGGAGATCCTCGGTTTGACGCCGTGCGGTCGCGCCACCATTGACGGCCTGCAACTGAACCGGCCGGAGCTCGTGGCAGCCCGCTCGCTCTGGGTGCAAGTTGGTTGGTGGCCGCCTCGGAGCGACTCGCCGGGGTGAAATGAGCACAGGGCCAGAAAGGGGGAAGGGAGTCGTTTTCGTCCCGGGAGAATGACTCCCGACCCCTTAGAACTCCCCGACCCCTTAGAATTCCCGAATTCCCGCGAAGAAACTGGTGGCGATCGTCGTCATCGCCGAAGATCCGCTCTCGGTTGTGGCCGCGGTTCATGACGTGGTAACACGCTTCATCCGTCCACTGCCGCTTGCGCGGTGTGCGTGGCATCGCCAAGTCCCTGTGAGCGCTTTCGAGCCGGTCCCTGCAAGTTTATGGGTCATTTTACACATAAGTCGCAATTTGCCAATTGTTTGCGTACAGTGTCACCTTGGTCGTACGTGAAGACCTGCGGTTGGCCGAACGGCGAAGTCAGGACTCGCTACCGTTTCCGGTTTTGCCGGGGTATAGGCCGATGCGTTGCCTCGAGGGTTTACTGAGCGGTGGGCGCACAGCGAACCGAACGAGAGTGCATATACATACACTTGCATCGCCGGCTGCTCGAGCGTTCCGAGTTCCGGGCCGTCTGGAACCAGGAGGTACCAATCGCCCCCCCAGCCTCGGCTCGACGGCTTTCGGCTTTGTCGGCCCAGCCTGTTTCGGCGGGGGATTGTGGGCGCGTTTGCTGAGGGTTTTGGGGTCTTGACCTCTGATTTTGGGGTCGGAAAGAGTCAGGATCTGGGTTCTTGACCGTTTCTGACCCTGGCTTGATTTTCCAGAATCGGCTTGACGATTGCCACAAGTCTTTTATATCAAAGTGATTAGGTTGCGTCTCATGACCTTGTTCAACCGGGTTTTTAATTGCCAGACGCCTTAAGGGCGTAAATTGATTAAAAACCCAGGCTGATGAGGGACTGACTCCAGCCGACGAAGCTGGCTATGTCGTTCTGCGTCAGCCCCCGCGGGACGTCCTGGGAGCCGTTTGGTCCCCGGGTAGGGGAAGCCTGTCGGGCGGGAAAAGGCGGAAAACAAGGAGTATCGGC
>JBAUOX010000136.1:0-5827 GCA_049579985.1 Isosphaeraceae bacterium
ACGAACAATCTCTGTCGGTAGCTGGTTCGGGCAGTGGTCTCCTGAGCCCCCGTCCTCTGCGACCGCAGCTCTCCCAGCCCCCGACCGTTGGCGCGTCACCCGGCGGGGTCAGGAGACCACTGCCCGAACCAGCGCAATAAATCCGAGAGGAAAGAAAACGTGCGTCAACCGCAACTTTGCAGCATGCCAGCCTCGCCCTCCCGATCCCTTAAAAAATCAGGGCCTCTTGAGGCGGTCAGCCCAGAATCGGCCGGCAAGAAAGAGTCATTCCACGTCCAGGTTGATCGGATCGCGGCGAATTTCCCGTCCCGTGCGCACTTCGTAGATCCGCACGGCGAGGCTGGGGACATCGAGCACGGCGAAGGTGTAGGAGGTCTGGACGCCTGGCACTCCCAGGAGCGAGCCGGGGTTGATGACCATGCCGCGGGGGCCCCGGTCGATCATGGGGATGTGTGTGTGGCCGAGTACGAGAACTCCTGCGTCGCTCTGGTCCCAGAATTGCTCGATCGACGGAGGCAATGGCTTGTAGGCCGTGACATACTCGGTGTCGCCGGCGGGCGAGCCGTGGTGCAGCTCGATGATCCGGCCCTCGCATTCAAGCCGGCGGCTGGCCGGCAGGCGGCCCAGGAAGTCCCTGGTGGCGTCACGCAGGTCAACCGCTTTCCAGCCCCGCAATCCCAGCATTTGCCGCCGCTCGATGACCCAGCGGTCGTGGTTGCCGCGGATGCAGGGAATCCCTCGATCGCGCAACTGGGCCACGACGGCATCCGGCTCGCTGCCGTAGCCGACCAGGTCGCCCAGGCAAACGATCTGATCGACGGCAAGCTGGTCGAGCCGGGAGAGCGTCGTCTCGAGCGCGCGTATGTCGCCGTGGATGTCAGAGATGAGTCCAAGCCGCATGGAATTGAGTCGGTTCAGGGGTTAGTGGTAAACTAGACTTAGGTCGTGTGCCCAAAATCGGCGGCCGTGCGCCATCCTATTTGCCCTGGCAAGGAAGTAGGTCAGGCTTTCCAGCCTGACAAGGCTCAGGGTCAGGCTGGAAAGCCTGACCTGCAATGCGTTTCTTTCGTGTCGGGGTAATACCTGGTTGCCTCGGGTTTGAGGCGGTCAACGGCAGCCGCCTGCTCATCGTTCCTCTCTCATTCTGTCTCGAAAGTTGGCTTCTGGCCATGGCTGACATGAAGCAAATCGAGCGCGAGCTCTTGGCCCGTCACCCCGAGCGGTGGGTCCGTCATCACCTGGCGTCGTTTCCAGCCGACTATTTCCGCGTCTTCGACAGCACCGCGGTGAGCCGCCACCTGGAGGCGATGCGCACGCTCACAGACGATCGTCCGGTTCACGTTCGGGCCGAGTCCGAGTGCGGTGGCGTCTGGAGAGTTGACGTCGTCGGTTACGACGCGTTTCAGTTTCTCTCGACGGTGTGCACCCTGCTTGCGGTGTCTGGGTTGTCGATTCTGGATGGGCGGGTTTTCACCTCCCAGCCTCCGCCGTCGGCACCCACTTCTGCGGTTTCCCGGCGGGTTCCGGGCCCCAAGCGTCCCGCGCGGCCGGCGGACCCGAGTGGACCGGACCGTCGGCCCAGGATCGTCGATGTCTTTCGGGTCCGCCCGCTCCGCGCGCAGACCGTCGGGCCGGACTGGGAGAAGTTCCAGGACGAGCTGCGCGATTTGACCAGGCTGTTGCGCAACGACAAATATGAAGAGGTGAATCATCGTTTGATACGCCAGTTCGTCGCCGCGATGGGGCCGTTAGAGGGTGAGCTGGACAGGCTGGAGCCGATTGACTTGACCATCGACGTCGACGGCCCGGCAGCGGCCACCGCGGTGTGGGTCCGGGTCCGTGACAGTTTCGGCTTCCTGTCGCTGACGGCCAGCGCGCTGGCGCTCTGCGGAATTCGGATTGTCCAGTCCGAGATCCGCACGATCGGCGATCGGGTCGATGATGTCCTTTGGGTCACGGACCGGTGGGGGCACAAGATCACCTCCGAGCCGAAGCTTCGCGAGCTGCGGCTGTCGTTGATCCTGATCGAGCACTTCAGCAGCCGGCTTCCCCGCGCCACCGACCCCGAGGCCGCCCTGGTCCACTTCAGCCGGTTCGCGACCGAGACCATGGCCCGTCCGGACTGGGTCGAGGAATTCGAGGCGCTCGAGAAGCCCGAGGTGCTCGATGCCCTGGTGCGGATGCTGGGCGAGAGCCACTTTCTCTGGGAAGACTACCTGCACGCTCAGCCCGAGAATGTCCTGCACATGATCTGCGATCCGGCCGAGTGGACGCGTCAGCCGGGCCGGAAGCAGCTCACAGCCGACCTGGCCTCGGCTTTGGCCGGTGCCGACACATCCGAGCACCGTGGCATTGCCCTCAGACGGTTCCGGGATCGTGAGATCTTCCGCGCCGACTTGCGATCGATTCTGGGGTTGAGCCGAGGGCAAGAGGAGTTCTCCGCTGAGCTTGGCGCGGTGGCCGAGGTGCTGCTCCGCGCTGCTTACGGGCTGGCTCTCCAGGAAGCCGCAGCGCGGCACTTCCAGGGCGACATGAACCGAATACCGCCGTCTGTCCTCTGCGCCCTCGGCAAGTTCGGGGGTCGGGAGCTGGGCTTCGCCTCGGACCTCGAGGTCATGATCGTGTACGACGACCGGGCAAGATCCGGGGCTGAGGCGGGAAATGGCTCGGGCGGGTTCTTCGACAGTGCCGTCGCCACGCTGCGCGGCATTCTGAGAAGCCGGGAAGGGCACGCCTTCGAGCTCGATTTCCGCCTTCGCCCGTACGGCCGGGCGGCGCCTTTTGCCACGTCAATTTCCACCTTTCTTGACTATTATCGCGCCGGGGGGCCGGCCTGGGGTTATGAGCGGCAGGCCCTGATCAAGCTCCGCATGATCGTCGGCGACCCCGCACTGGGTCGCGAGGTCGAGGACCACCGGGACCTGTTCGTTTACGGCCCGGAGCCGCTGGACCTCGAGGGCTTACGGAGAATGCGCCGGCTCCAGATCGAGCAGCTCGTCCTGCCCGGCACAATCAGCGCGAAGTACAGCCCGGGCGCTCTTGTGGACGTCGAGTACGTTGTGCAGGCCTTGCAGATCGTCCACGGATCCCGCGACCCCGGCCTTCGCTCGCCCAACACGCTTGAAGCCCTGGCGGCGCTTGGGGCCGCGGGTTGTCTGGATGTCGTGAAGCTGGCGACGTTGCGGTCCAGCTATCAGTTCTTCCGGTTGCTGATCGACGCCCTCCGCGTCGTACGCGATCACTCCACAGACCTGACCGTACCAGGATACGGCACCGACGAATTCTTGCTTTTGTCGCGCCGGATGCGGGCGGCAGGGCCAGAGAGCCTCAGGTCCGACCTGGAGCTCTGGCTCCGGGCAACTCAATCCGTCGCCGAAGAGCTTCCTTCGTTACTGGTCTCAAATCCAATCGATGGTCCAGACGGAACAGGCCCAAAATGATTCGCCTGCTCCACGGAGCGGACCGACGCGCATGAGTCAGGCACGTCGATGTTCGCAGCGCCTGCGCATTCGATCTGGACTTCATCCCTCATCCCTCGTGATTTCGTTCGAAGTGGCGGCCGCCTGGCGCTCCTGCCGAAGATCTGTGAGACGCGATTCGAGGAAGCCAAGCCAGGCGTCCATCCCCTTGCCTGTCTTCGCCGAGACCTCCCAGATTGGCATGCCCGGCCGCACCGACTGAATGCTTCGATGGGCCGCGATCCGATCGAACTCGACTGCGGAAGCGATGTCGATTTTGGTGATGACGGCCACGTCCGACGTGTTGAAGATTGTCGGGTACTTGAGAGGTTTGTCCTCCCCTTCGGTCACCGAGAAAAGAACCAGACGCAGCTCCTCGCCGAGGTCGAACGTGGCGGGACACACCAGGTTGCCCACATTCTCGATGAACAGGAAATCGAGGCCTTCCCACTGCCAGCCGAGCAGGGCCGTCGCGATCATGTCGGCTTCTAGATGGCAGACCGTGCCGGTGATGATCTGCTTGACAGCCGCCCCGCTACGAGCCAGTCTGCGGGCGTCGTTGTCGGTTGCCAGATCGCCGACCAGCGCGGCGACCCGGTAACGGCCGCCGAGCGACCCGAGCATTTTCTCCAGCAACACAGTCTTGCCGGCGCCTGGGCTCGACACCAGGCTGACGACGTACGTGCCTGCCCCGTGAAACCGCTCCCGAAGGGCGCGTGCAGCGCCATCGTTGTGCTTCAGAATGTGCTGTCGGACCTGGACCAGACGAGGATGTTCGCTCATGGATCAATCTCGACGGCGACGAATTCGAGCTCCCGCCCGGTCTTGATCTCCGGCGTCGGCCCACCACAGACAGGACAGCCCAGCTCGTGGTCTGACTGTAGGATACGCTCGGCCGAGCACGCGGGGCAATAGGCGGAGAGGCTGGTCCCGTCGATGACCAGCTCGGCTTTTGCCAGACGCGTCTCTTCCTTGGCCAGGTCGAAGGCCCAGCCAAGTGCATCCGTCTGGACGCCGGAAAGAGGGCCAAGCTCTCGTGAGGCCGTTTCTTCGTTCAGCAGATCCTCGGCAGTTGTTCGCCGGTCAGCAGGGTGACGACCCGTTGCCCCCCCACGCGCGACCGCAGGATGACCATGCCGGGATGATCGGCCACGACTTGCCCGACGATCGCGGCGTCCTTGCCCAGTGGCAGAGTCCGCATCGCCGCCAGCACGCCGTCGGCAGCTTGCGGCGGCACGACGGCCATCAACTTTCCCTCGTTGGCGACATAGAGCGGGTCGAGCCCCAGCATCTCGCATGCCCCCCTGACCTCAGGACGCAGAGGGATCGCCGCCTCGTCCAGTACCACTCCCACCTGGGAAGCTGCCGCGAGCTCGTTGAGGGCGCTGGAGAGCCCGCCGCGTGTCGGGTCGCGCATGCAGCGCGTGTCGGGGCAAGTCTCCAGCACCGCATCGGTGAGCGAGGTCAACGGTGCTGTGTCGCTTTCCAGCACGGTCTCGAATTCCAGGCCCTCGCGCACCGACATGATGGCGATGCCGTGGTCGCCGAGTGTCCCCGATACGACGATCCGGTCACCCGGCCGGGCGTTGTGGATCGACAGCGAGCGGCCCTCCGGCACCAGGCCAATGCCCGAGGTCGTGATGTACACGCCGTCGCCCTTGCCACGGTCCACCACCTTGGTGTCGCCGGTGACCAGGGCCACGCCGGCCTCGTCGCACGCCCGCCGCATCGAGACAACAATTCTCCGGAGGTCGGCCAGCGGCAGTCCCTCCTCGAGAATGAAAGCGGCAGAGAGGAACAGGGGCCGGGCGCCGCCGACGGCCAGGTCGTTCACCGTGCCGTGCACTGCCAGCCGCCCGATGTCGCCTCCCGGGAAGAAGAGCGGCCGGACGACGAACGCATCGGTCGTGAATGCGACTCGCGGCGCCTGGCGGCCGTTGTCGCTCGGGACGCCGAGGCTGACGGTCGCCTGGTCCTCGAGCGCTGCGAGCGTGTCGTCGCCGAAACCCGGCACAAACAGCCTCTGGATCAGGTCCGAAGTCAACTTCCCGCCGCTGCCGTGGCCCAGCAGGATGTGTTCGTACCGCGACAAGGGCAGCGGGCATCTGCCCAGCAGGCTGTCCGTCGATGAGCGTTCACCGATGTCCATGCTCGATCACGTCCCCCGGGTCGCAGGCCCGTACTTCACCGCTGCGCAGTCTCGAGCGTTCGGGACACGCCCGCCTCGAGGTGCCGGCCGTAGGCATAGTACGCAGCGCACGCGCCTTCGCTGGAGACCATCGTTGCCCCCAGCGGCGTCTGCGGCGTGCAAAGCGTCCCGAAAGCAGCACAGTCGTGAGGCTTCTTCAGACCCTTGAGCACCAGTCCGC
>JBAUOX010000137.1:0-3850 GCA_049579985.1 Isosphaeraceae bacterium
GTCCCGTCTCGTAGCGAAGCTCCGTTGTCCAATCGAACCGCCGCATTCGCTTGGCCAGGTCGAGCGGAAGGGACACCCCGAGGTTTCGCAACTCACCGAGCAGAACTTCCGGCCTATGCATTCTTGCACCGGCCGTTATCTCCTTGAGCTTCTCCGCCTTATCAGTAATGGGCGTAAGCTCGAGGATGAGCGCCTTCAGGCAGCACTCGACGGTGTAGCCGCCCAAGTACTGGGCGTCGAGGGTGTGCTTCTCCCGGAGCAGAGTCTCCGCAGTGGTTAGTCGCTGAGCCGCGGCCTTCTGGAAATCTCGGCTCGTTGTTGGCGGCATGAGCCAACTCCCAACTGGGCCACGTTCCTCCGCAGATCATTGTCCCAAGCTCGGCCCGCGTGGGCAACAGCATTTCCGAGCTCCGCCGTGCTTGCTTGACGCGGCTGTGCCAATCCCTACACTGGATTGGTAAACCCCGCTCGCGCTCCAGCCATGTCGTGGACAGGGCGAGGCGTCCCCTCTTCGCGAGTGCGCCGACCGTGCAAGACCCTTACAACGCGAACCGACCGAATATCGATACCGACCCGCGTCAACCGCCGCCGCTGCCGGACTTGCCTCCCGTCGAAGCGCCCTCGGCGGGGTTTGTCGTCCAGCTCTTCGTGATCCCGGCGGTGGTCGTCGCGGTTGTGATCCTGGTCTGGCTGCTCTTCGGCAAACTGGCCGGCGGTGAGCGTGATCCGGTGGAATATGTGCGGCGATTGCGGCAGGCCTCGGGAGACTGGCGGTCGGCGTTCGAGCTGGCCAGCCTGATTCAGAACGACGCCAAGCTGGCCAGCGACCCGCGCCTCCTGGGCGAGCTGACCGATCTTCTCTCCGCCGAGCTGAAGACCAACGATAACGCCTTGCTCAAGGTCTACCTGATCAAGACCATCGGCGCGTTCCAGACGCTCGATGCCACCCTCGGCGACAACCGCAAGGTCGATCCGATCGAGCCGCTGACGACGGCGCTCGAGCCGGGTCACGATTCGGCGGTCCGGATGGAAGCGGCGGCAAGCCTGGCAAAGCATGCCGCCCGGCTCGAAGGCAAGTTCGACGATCCGCGGGCCGTCGCGGCGCTGACTCAGGCGGCCTCTGGCGAAGAGCCCGAGGTGCGTCAGGTTGCCGCTTACGCCCTGGGCTTCTTCGGCGGCGAGGCGGCGCGGCAGGCTCTGCGGGAACGGCTTCAGACCGATGAGAGCCGGTATGTCCGCTACAATGCCGCCGTGGCCCTCGGCCGGCAAGGCGACCCGGCAGCCAAGGAAACGCTGAAGGAAATGCTCTCCACCGCCGACCTCGACCGCGTCATCGACATCACCAGCACCACCGAGAAGCAGAACAAGATCGAGGCCATCGAGCTGGAAGCCCTACAAGCACTCCAGTCCTCCCTATCCACCGGATCATCCGAACTGACCCGATCGCTCCGTCCGGAGATTGAAGGATTGACGCGGTCCGGACTCGTGAGCATTCGCAGCCAAGCCCAGTCGGTCTTGAAACAATTACAACCAGCTTCCTGACCGGCGCCCACTCCACCGTCGCCCGCGCCACGTGGACGATTCTTTCGATCGTGCGGGACGATCAAGATTTGCGGCGTTTGTGGCGGCCGGCGAGGAGTACAGTCAGAGTCAATCGGCGCACGGTGTGCTCTTGCAATGACCGGTCGGCAGCCTTTGTGAGTTTGCCAACTTGCTGTGATCGGCACAAGGCGGCCCGGAACTTCAGGAAATCGCGCAATTTGGCGAGACGGGCCGGCAACTCGTGATATACTGTCCTGGAGGGCTCATTGCGAGCCTCGATTGTAGTGTATTCGACCGCCTCGAACGAGATTCTTGAAAGAATTTCGAGCGACCGCCGCGGATTGTGCAGGAAGGGCTCACGTGGTTTCTTCGTAATGATGTTCGAGCCGCCGGACAGAGCCGGCTGCTACACGCGATCTTAAACTGTTGCAGTTCACGACCCTTTCTTCGAGTCAACAGGAGAGCTTTCTCAGGGACGAGACAGCGCACTCCTTCGGGCCATGAGAGTAGACCCTAGTCAGGCGAATCGCGACAGGGATGCCCGAGGATCCGCCGAGGAGTAACGCATGTTCAAGTCCTTGAAAGTCGTGCGGCTCGCTGCCGGCGCGGCCGCGGCGCTCTTGGGAGGGTTCGCCGCGCCGGCGTGGGCCACTTATGGCGGGGGAGCATGTAACCGCTGTTCTCCCGCTCCCGTCGTGGCCACGCAGTTGAATGTGGTCAGCCTGGCTCCCCAGGTAGAGACCGTCTACCAGACGGTTTACGAAACCGTCTACGAGACGGAAGCCGTCACCGTGATGGAGACGCGCTATCGCACGGCCTACCAGACGGAAAACTACACCGTCTCCAGGCCTGTATGGGAAACGTCGTTTGTCGAGCGCAAGTACACTGTCATGAAACCAGTGTACCAGACCGAGAACCGCGAACGGCGCTACACTGTGCAACGGCCCGTCTACCAGACTGAGCGTCGCGAACGGCGCTACACCGTGCAGCGTCCCGTCTACCAGACCGTGAATACGGAACGGCGCTACACCGTCATGCGCCCCGTCGTGAAAACTCAGCAAATGGAGCGGCGCTACACTGTACAACGCCCTGTCTACCAGACCGAGCGCCGCGAACGGCGCTACACCGTGCAACGGCCCGTCTACCAGACCGTGAACCAGGAACGCCGGTATACCGTGATGAGACCCGTCACCGAGACCGTGATGGTCGAGCAGCCCTACTCGGTTTGCCGTCCGGTCACGACGGTTCGCCAGGAGACCGTCGAGTGCGGCTACTACGAACGGCAGTACACCACGGTCCCCGGTCCCGTCGTCGAGCGCAGGGTCCGTGTCCCGGTTCAGGAATGCGACCTCTGTGGTGAAGAGCCGCCGCGGGGGTTGCTGGGCTGCCTGCATCACAAGCGCAAGGTGACTGCAACGGTGGCCGTTCAGTGCCCGCCCCGGACGGTCAGCCAGTGCGTCTGGGTGTCCCGGCCGGTGACGCGCGAAGTCAGTGAGACCCGTTACGTCCGTGAGATGATGGTCCGCCAGGTCCCCGTGACCCAGTGCCGCTACGTCAGTGAGGAGCGGGTCGAGACGACCCCCGTCACCACCTGCCGGTACGTGAGCGAGGAGCGGGTCGAGCCCTATGAGGTCCAGACCTGCCAGCTCGTCGCCGAGGAGCGGGTCGAGCCTTACGAAGTCCAGACCTGCCGCTACGTCGCCGAGGAACGGGTCGAGCCTTACCAGGTTCGCACCTGCGAGATGGTGGCCGAGCAGCGGGTGGAGACCATCCCCGTCACCACGTGCAACTACGTGTCCGAGGAGCGGGTCGAGCCCTACGAAGTCCAGACCTGCCAGCTCGTCGCCGAGGAGCGCGTGGAGCCCTACCAGGTCACAACCTGCAGTTACGCCGCCGAGGAACGGGTCGAGCGCGTACCCGTGCGGACCTGCCGCATGGTCGCCGAGACGGCCGCGCGCCAGGTTCCGGTCTGTGTCGCGGAGCAGGTTCCCGTGACCGTCAACCGCGTCGTCGCCCGCCAGGTTGCCCGCACCGTGGCCGTGCAGCAATGCACCATGGTGCCCGTCGTCACTCCGACCTGCCTGACGTGCCAGTGAGTCGTTCACCCTGAAGTGATCGCAGGTGGCGTTCCCCCGCGGGGGACGCCGCCTTTTTTTGTTGAGGACGGTCAGTCTTTCAAATCGATGTCAACCCGGGTCGGCTCCTTCTCGAGGAGGAATTCGGCCCAGTCGTGGCCACACACCGGCCACGAGACGATCATCCCTGCCGGGCGTGCAGCGTCTTCAGGGGCCCGAAGTCGAGCAGGTCG
>JBAUOX010000138.1:0-2096 GCA_049579985.1 Isosphaeraceae bacterium
CCTGGGCAACGTGGATGGCCCCCGATGTCATGCCAACCAAGTAGTCCCAGCAACCGGCCTCGTTGATGACGCCATTACCACGGCACGAAAGAAAGGCATTGTAGATCAGGCTGGAAAGCCTGACCTACTTCCCTGCCGGGGTAATGGTTTTCCAGCAATTCGACGACGTCTCACTCATGGCCGCGTAAGGTATAAAGCCGGGGGTATCCGCCGCGAAGAAACTGATGAGGACCCGGCCCATCCGCCGGTTGCTGACCAGGTCGGCTGTTGGCCACCGGCGCCGAGAAGGTACTGATGGGGACGGCCGGCGAGGTCGGGTCGGCCGGCTGCTCCAGGGGCGGAGGAGAGCCCAGCGCCACGAAAAGCCGGAACTGGCTCTGGTCGTAGGCCGTGATCGAGCGGATAAGATTGAGCCGCGCCCTGGCCAGCAGGGTGAGGCTGTTGAGGACCTCGATCGGCCGCGGGGCTCGGACCTTCCCGCTGGTGACGGCTCCCAGCATCTGTTCGATATCGCGCCGGAAGCCCTCCATGGCCGTCTCCAGCTCCACGCGATCGATCTCGACCTGCTCGCGCTGGGCTCGGGCATCGCCGTAGGCCGACGCGACCTGGTTGCGGACGAGGTTGATGACCCTGGATTGCTGGCCCGAGGCCTCGCCCACCTGGGCCCGACGCTGTTTCTGCTGCATGGCGTTGCCGAAGCCCAGGTTGTCTAGGGTCCAGTAGGCGGCGACGTCGAAATCGACGCGGCTGGCGAAATTGCCGATGAGCGGGGGGGCCAGGTTGCTACCGCCGCCGAACGCAGCGCCGCTAAAGCCGAGGTACAGCAAGGGGAGCAGGGGACGGGCGACCGCCTTCTTCCACCGGATCTCGGTAGCGGCGAGGTTGGCCGCGGCCGCCTTGACTTCGGGACGCTGAAGCAAAGCCGCCTGGAGCAGGGCTGGCAAATCCGCGTTCAGGTCGACGAGCGCGAGGATCGCCAGCGCGTTGGAAACCGGACGGATCTGGGTCGATGGGTCGAGGTGGAGCCGGCGGCAAAGCCGGGCGGAGGCGATCGCCTTCTCTTCCTCGGCGCGGCGGACGTCGGCGCGGCGGATGCGCCACTCGGTGCGGGCGCGATCCGCGTCGTACGGGCGTCCCTCGCCGAACTGAGCGTAACGTTCCGTGATTTGCGTCAGATCGGCCGCCTCCTGGGCCGAGCGCCGCTGGGCCTCCAGCTTGGCCGTGGCGGCGAGCAGCTCGAGGTAGTAGCTGGCGACCTCCAGGAGGACCGTATTGGCCGTGGCCGAGGCATCGAACCGGGCCTGATTGACCCGTTGCCGGGCCGCCAGCGGATCGTAGATCGCGTCGGCCAGCGGCTCGATGATCCCCACGGCCGGCACGAGGGGCGTCCCGGGCCCGTCGACCCCCGCGCCGCCGCCGACGTACACACTCTGCCGCGAAACGTTAATCAACTTGCCGGTTGATTGTTGCAGGACGCCGTTGTGGCCGTTGTAACTCGCCCCTGCGTTCAGCATGGGGACGAGCTCGACCAGCGCCTTCTGCTGTCGCCCCAGGGCCTCGCCGATCCGGGCGCGGGCCTCGCCGATCACCGGGTTCTCGCGCTCGGCCAGCCGCAGCGCGGTCGGCAGGTCGATCGGCAGCTCGCTCCCCGAAGTCGGGATGATCGGTGTCATGATGTCGGGGATTGGCCCGGGGGGCGGAACGGGCGACCCGAGCGGCGCCGGGCCGGACGAGGTCCTGGCGACGGACGGATCGCCGGGCGGGCTGACGGCCTTGGGGCCCTCCGCGCCCGAGACGATTGATTTCGCCGGGCTGCTCGACCCGTCCCGGCGGGGCGTCGAACCGGCACCGGTCGGCGCGGCGGTCGCCGTGGGAGGGGGAGGGCCCGGCGCCGGTTCCCTGGATCGCCAGGCAATCTGCGGTGAAGTGGGGTACGGAGCGGGGAGGTTCAGACAGCCTGGGAATGAGACCGCCGCCACGCTCGCGACGAGGGGGAGCAGAGCCCACGGCCCGGGCCAATGCGGGCCCACCGCCGATGCTGGGTTCTCACCCCGGCATTCTCGAGACATCATGGCTTCTCCCTCGCCTGTTCGGGC
>JBAUOX010000139.1:0-9080 GCA_049579985.1 Isosphaeraceae bacterium
CGGCCGTGACACTTGTGTACTGATCGCTCCACCGAATCTCGCCCACAACTGGTCGCCTGAACACAGTGGCCGTACCCGCACGCCATTGAGATTGCCGTTGTCGGTTTTGCCGATTTTGTCTAGAGTCCGTCCCGAGCCGGCCCGAGATCTGCTTCGGCATCGGACAAACGGTCCGGTCCGGGCGAACTTCACCGAGTGGCTGTTCATGGAAGAGCAGTGTGGGGATGAAGCGCTTGGCCGCAGCATTCGCCGTGATTGTCATTCTGGCCTCCATTTCGGGATGTGGGCTGGGCCCGCGCCATTTCCGCAAGATCACTCATCCTGCTCCGTTGGTTCGGGCTCGCGCCATGAGCCTGGGTTACGGACAGCCCGATTCCGTGGTGCTTCCGGCCCTGCTCGGGCGGCTGAACGACTCCGACGTGGTGGTCCGTCTGGCCGCTCATGAGGAGCTGAAACACCGAACCGGGCGTGATTTCGGCTACCTTCCCTGGGGCAGCACCGAAGAGCGCTCGAAGGCGATCGGCCGCTGGCAATCGTGGCTGGGGGGAGGGCCATCCGGGCAGGGCCCGGCCCCGGCGCAGCCAAGGAAGAGCTTGCCCAGGCCCTCGCCGCAGGGCCGTTAGGGTGGTGAACCAGGGAGAACCCAGGCCATGGCCATGAGCACCAGCGTGACC
The DNA here is from genome assembly GCA_049579985.1 of Isosphaeraceae bacterium. Classification (GTDB taxonomy): domain Bacteria; phylum Planctomycetota; class Planctomycetia; order Isosphaerales; family Isosphaeraceae; genus Aquisphaera. The sequence goes on from JBAUOX010000139.1 coordinate 675, forward strand.
GCCCCGAGCTTGCCGTTCTGGCTCGGCCCCATCGGCTGGGTGGGCAAGAGCGTCATTGGCGTGCTGTCCTATCTGGGCGGGGTGGCCGCGCTCATGATATCGGCTGCGGTCTCGTTGATCACATTTCCCCGCGACGACGACCTGCCGGGCTTCTGGACGGTGCTCAAGGAGGAGTTGTGGTGGCTGCTGCTGATGGGTGCGCCGCTGGTCGGGCTGGTGCACGTAGCCATGGGTTCCTTCCTGTCGATGCAGGCCTATTTCGGAAGCACGTTCCTCGACGGCACGGGTGCGGTGGTCGGCGTGGGTCTACTGCGGAACCTGGCCACGCTCATGACCGGGCTAACGCTCTCGGGCTTGATGGCCTGCCGGCTGATCCCTGGACGCCTGGGACTGGGCCAGGGCCCGGCGGCGAGCGCGGGCCCGGCGACGGACACCCGTTTTCCCGCCGTTTCCAACCATCCGGCTGCGACGAGTGGCGAGCCCCGGCAACTTCCCGCGCCTGGCCGGCTGGCGGCGCCGCGAATGATCGCCACGGCTCTGGCCTCGATGCTGCTTGCGCTCTGGGGGTTCGCCGTGGGAACCGTCGTTGGTTGGCAGGCCGCCGGCTCGCTCCTGGGACTGCCGTCAGATATGTATTTTCTTATGTTTTACCGAATGATCTGGTTCCGCGACGTTGTTGGGATGATCGTCAAGGGCCTTTTGTTCGGTCTTGTACCGGCGACGATCTGCTGCTTCGAAGCGCTGCGCGCGGCCAGGCTCTCCGCTGGCGAGACCTCCGGGCGGACGGCGTCCGGGGATTGCTCTGCGCCCTTGGACCTGGCGGCGCCCATCGTGCGCGCTGCCTGCTTGTCGATGATGTCGATCCTGCTGCTGAACATGACCTGGTTCATGCTGGTGTATCACGCGGTCCCGGTGTATGGGCCCTCGCTGCTCCAGCCGCCAACGCCCTGATCGAGTACCGGTCCTCGTGCAAGATCATCCCGGGGAGGGAACCCCACAATGAGTGCTCGAACTTCAGTACGGGACGTCACGGTTGGTCTGGTCGTGATCGCGGCCTTGGCGGGATTGCTCGCCCTCATGAGCCTGGCCAGTGATGGCCCAGGCTTCCTCGCGGCCCAGAAGACCATCGACGTGGTCTTCCGCGACGGCCAGGGCATTCGGGTCGGCAGCCCGGTGCGCCTGGCCGGCCTGGACGCGGGAAATGTCGTCGACCTGGATCTGGTGGAGGTGGAGGGCACACTCCGGGCGCGAGTGCGCATTTCCTTGCCAGCCAATCTGGTCAAGAAGATGCGGCAAGACATCAAGGTAAGCATCACTCAGGGCCTCACCGGAATGAGCCACGTGAACATCGTCGCGACCGGCAAGTCGGCCGTGACCCTTGTGCCCGGGCAGTCGATCCAGGGTGTGGAGAGCTCGTTCTTCGACCCGATCATCGAGCAGGTCGGGCTCGGGCCGGTCGAGCGAAATCACTTGAGCCACACCATTGCCGAGGTCCGGCAGACGGTGGATTCGATCGGGCCCAGACTGCGGCAAATGCTGACGGCGTTCCAGGAGACCTCGGGCAACCTGAAGGACATGAGCGACGCTATCCGCCCCGCCGTCGAATCGACCGTGGGCCATGTGGAGGACCTGTCGCGGAGGATCAGCGCCAGCGCTCCGAAGATCGAGGCCACGCTGGCCCGGCTCGAGGCGATCACCCAGCAGGCCGAGCTGATTCTGGGCGAGAACCGCGAGAACGTCCGCTCGAGCCTCGCCTCGGTTCGCGGCCTGACATTCTCGCTCAACGACGTGGTGGCCAAGGACCGCGTCAAGGTGGAGAAACTGCTCGAAGGCCTGGACATGACCCGCGCCCGGGCCGATCGCGTGCTTTACCAGGCGGACGTCATCGCCGGACAGGGCGTTCAGATCGTGGCCCGAAGCCGGACCGAGATCGAGCGATCGGTGACCAACGTCCGCGATGCGACCGACTGGGGCAACAAGCTCGTCCAGAAAATCTACACTAACCCGTTTGTCCTCAGTCCATTCTACAAGCCCTCGAACGACGACCTGCGCGTCCAGGCCATTTACGACACTGCCCAGATCTTCACCAAGGGAGCCCAGGAATTGAATGATGCCATCAAAACACTCGAGAGCGTGCAAGCACAGGTGAAAACACCCGAACAACAGCAGGAAGTCCTTCAGCTCCAGCAGAAGGCACTGGCGCTGACCGAACGGCTTGGCCAGACCTCAACTCTTCTGGCCGAAGGACTGAAACGGCCAGCCGATACGACCAGACGAAGACGCTAGGGAATCGGCGCCGAGCCGGCCGGCAGATTTTCGGGGTTTTGTTTCAATTCCCACCCAGCTCCCGTCGATAAAGAAATCAGCGACGTTCAAAACCGGACGTCATGGCGTGGACGGAGACCGGAGTCAGGAGATCCGACTGTCGTCAGCCGGCTCACCATCTCGCGTAGGCTCCGAAGATTGTCAATCGAGCAACACCCGGTACTGCCGAGGGTGGAGCCATCGGTCAGAGCACCAATTTGGGAGGCCCAATGGAAATTTTCGGTGCAGGGGGAACACAAGGCCCTCAACCCATTTACCCGCGACTGTCTGCATTTAGCGTGGATGCCGGTCAGACTGTACATGCGGGTGCCCCGCGCGATCATGTCGAGATCTCCCCCTTGGGACAGATGCTCGACGGCATCAGCCACTTGCCGGAGATCCGCCACGAGAAAGTGGAGGAGGTTCGCCGGCAGATCGCAGCCGGAAGTTACGAAACACCAGAAAAGCTCGAACTCGCTCTTGACCGGATGCTGGACGAGATGATGGGCCGGTGACCGAACGCTAATTCCAGCCAAGAGATCCATATCGAGACAAAGATCTGGCCGGCGCCGGGGCAACCCTTCTGGGTTTCCCTGACGTCGGCCAATTGACTTTGGCTCTTTCGGTGTTCCGGGCGGCTGTTCTCGAAGATTCATCGTAAGTCACTTGATCTCAGTGACTTGCGTCCGGTAAACAGAATGGCCAGCCTTCCGCCATAAGTCATTGTTGAAAAGCAATTTACGGCGACCCACCCAACACCTACCGCCCGCAACACCGAAAGAGCCAAAAAGTTTTGCTCGGTCTCGAACTCGATCCGGACGAGCATCGCGACCTCCGGCTGCATCGCGGCCTGGGTTGCCCGGCCTGCTTCCAGACCGGCTACATGGGCCGCACGGGCATCTTCGAGATCATGATGGTGGGTGAGGAGTTGCGCGATCTCATCTTCCAACAAATTCCCAAGGACGTCCTCCGGCGTGTCGCGGTTGACCTGGGAATGCGAACGTTGAGGCAGAGCGCGGTCGATAAGATTCTGGACGGTACGACGACGGTCGAGGAGGTTTACCGCGTCGTCTCGTTCTGAAACCGGGATCAAGGAGTGCTCGGAGGGGACAACCCGTCCGTTCCGAGGAACCCCGGACCAAGTCGAAGCGAACCGGCAAGGAGGTCGGCGATGCGCGGCGTATTCTCGAGAGTTGTAGGCGCCCTCGTGGCGCCAGGATTGCTGGTCCTTGCGTTCCACCCGGGATCAGCCCAGGCCGACGATACCAGTTTCTTCGGCCGGCTCTTCCGGTTGGGCGGAAGTTCGTCATTGTCGACATCGTCGACGTCATCGGCAAACTCGGCCAGCGCGGGCCAGTCCGGGTTTCCGGAAAGCCAGGCGCCCTCGTCAGCCTTCGGCGACATCGGTAACGGCGGCTCGTTCTTTCCTCCCGGCAGTGCGGCGTCCCGCACGCCGAACCCGACCCCGGCCGGCGGACCGGTCTCGTCGGAAGGGCCGTCCACCCCGGATCTTTCAGGCACACAGGATGGCCAGCCCCGTCTCACTCCGCGGCCGCGCGTCAGCAGTGCGGTCACCACCGCCGACCCGCTCTTGACCCGCGTGGCCCTGGGCCGGTCGAATGATGGCAGCCAGTTCGGCATGTTGCTGCAGGTCTTCGCCGACGGCACCGTGATCGACTCGGAAGGAGTGCACCGGCTCAGCGCCTCCGACCTCCGGCCGCTTGTCGAGGCGACTCAGAATAGTGAGCTGGCGCGCGTTCGAGGCCACTGCGGCACGCCCTCCAACGACTTCATCGAATACGTTCATATCGTCATCTTCGAGCGCCGTATGGGACGCCTTCAGGCCCACTCGTTCTCGTACGCCGGCAATGCCCAAGGCTGCGACAACGGAATCCGCTACCTGCACACCGCCCTGGAAAACCTCCAGGCCAAGCTCAGCCGCCAGCCAGCCGCAACTGCGGCCAGAGGCGCCCTCGGCTCCCCGCCGGTGTTCGCCCCGGTCCCGGCGGCTACGTCCCCCCGGCCCGCCACTCGCTCGACCTCGACCTCGACCTCGACCACGAGGCCGGTCAACGGGCCCGCGACCGCCCCACCGCTGCCGGACCCATCCGCCGTTCCGGGTCCCGGTTCGTCCACCGGCAGCGTCATCACCCTGACACCAATTACTCCGCGTTGAACGCTACCAAGGCGGACCGGCTCGGAAGACCGACGAGCCACGATGAAGAGAAAGTGGGGATTGGCCACGGATGAGAGGCAGAGGGATTGGCCACCGGCTCAGCCTTCTGCCTCCATGCCCTGCCACTGTCACGGACTGGAAGGCCGCCCGTGGGACGGATAGAATGAACCATCATTCTTGATAACGACCCGGCCCTGGCAGCCTGCCGCCAGGACGACGACTGGTCTGGGGAATGCTCGCGTGGCCGACACTAGCGCAGCCGATCAACTGGTGCCGCTTTCCGTTTCCGAGACCCCCGAGGCGAAATTTCGGGAGTTTCTGGAGATCCGTAGCGAGAAGCTGACCGAGCCCAGGCGCGTCCTGGTGCGCCAGATCTTCGATACCCACAAGCACTTCGATGCCGACGAACTGGTCCGCGATGTGCATGATTCTGGTCATGCGATCAGCAGGGCGACCGTCTATCGCACCTTGCGGCTGCTCGTTGAGGCTGGCTTGCTTCGCGAGCTCCGCCTGACCAATCGCACCGCCTACGAGCACGACTACGGCTATCCGGCTCACGATCACATGCATTGCACCGTTTGTAATCGGGTTGTCGAGTTTCGCAACGACGAGATCCGCACGATCCGCGACGCCGTCAGCCTAGCCCACGGCTTCCGCCCCTCCGGCCACCGCTTCCTGATCACCGGCGTCTGCTCCGCTTGCAGCCGAGCCCACAGCCCCCGGCGCCGGCTCGACCTGATCTGACCTGACGATCGAGCTCGGGCGCCGGCCTTTTCTGTTCAAGTGCAGTTGCGTAGCCGCCCATCCCGATCCGCCTGCCAGCCCCCCCGGTGTGCACGTCGAGGGGTGTCTGCCATCCTCCGCCGTAGCAGCGCGGCACTGACCGGCAAGCGCGATCAGCCGTTCCAGGACGCCCCGGCTGTCCGGACCGCGGTCAACATAATCGCCAAGCGTGACGATGACGTCGTCGGGCTGGGGATCGATCGCGCCCAGAATCGCATTCAAGGCGAGGAGGCAGCCGTGAATGTCGCCGATCGCGATGGTTCGTGCAGCCGTGGAGGTCGTCATTCCAGTAGGCCCAGATCCGCCAGTCGCCGGCTGTGGTTCGCCTGCTCCTCGGATGATGCAGATCGGCCGCCGGCTCCCGATTCGAGAACGTATCATGGCTTCCGAAAGGATAGCTGACTGCTAGCGCGAGCTTTCGTGGTGAGTCCTGAAACCAGCCGAGCTTGCTGGCTCACTCAAGGTAGCCCAGGTCCGCGAGTCGCTGTTCGAGGATCGCCTGTTCCTCGGCAGTGTACTCGAACTGCCGCCGGTGCGGACCTTCAAGGGCGACTTGCGGCGAGTCGTGGCGAGTCGGGGTGAACGTGTTTATCGAGTCGGCCGTGGTCGATTCCCCAGTGATCGGTCGACCCTCGACGTGGGCCGGAATCGGCAGGCCAAGCAAGTTCAGGATCGTGGGAGTGGCGTCGATCAGTTGGGCCTTGAGCGAGCGGCCCGGGGCGAGCCCCGCGCCGGCGAGGGCGACGACGCCCTCGGGGCGGTGGGTGCCGGAGAGGTTCGGGTCGGTCATGACCCAGGAGCCATTACCGGTGAGCCGCGTGCGAACCCAGTAGGGATCGTCGGGCAGGGCGATGAGATCGGGATATCCTTCGCGGGCCGGGTCAAGATGATAGGCAAGGGCGGTGGGGATGATCTGGGGGAAAAGGGGTCGGCCTGTCTCGGGATGGCGGGCCTCGCCAAGCGCCTGAGCCGCGGCCTGGCGGGCGTCGTCGATCTGACGGGGAGTGAACAGTGGAGCGGTGTGGCGAGTGAGTCCCTGGCGAGCCGCCGAGTTCACGTAAACCATGGCCGCGGTGTCCTGGTGAGGGACAAACGCCAGAGTCCGTTTCCAGTCGAACGGGAACTGCGAGGAGATCGACTGGTCGAACGAGGCCGAGCGCGCGGTCGGGTCGCCCCGCTTGGCGTTCCAGACGCGGAGCCGGTCGCGGGCCTGTTTCATCCGCCGGCGCAAGTTGCCGGCCCAGTGGGGCAGCCGGACGACGCCGGCGTCGACGAGGATGCGGTTGACGTCAATCCGTCCCAGGCAGGGGCCGAAGCCGTGGTCGCTGACGGCCATGACTGCCGCGCCGCGGCGATCGGCCAGCTCGCACAAGCGGCCGATGGCCGCGTCCAGGCCCCGGATCACCTCGGCCGCCGCAGTGTTCCATGCCGGCTCGTCGATCCCGGTCTCATCGACGTTCAGGTAGCGCCAGACCCGATGCTGAAACGGGTCGAGGTTCTGGAACTGGACCATGAGCACCGACCAGTCGGGAACATGGCGGTCGGCGAGCAGCCCACCCTCGGCACGGCCGCGAAAGCTTTCGACGGTCAAGCAAGCGTTGGCCTTCAGCTCCTCGAGCGACTGCGGGGCGTGCTTCCAGAAATAGCGCAGCGAGTATGCCGGGACCTCCGCCTTGAGCCGCGCCCCGAATTCGGGACAGGCCTGCAAGGCGCCCTCGAGGTGCGGGGCGTCCATCCCCGAGACGACCACGCCCCTGAGGCTGGGAGGAGGGAAGAGACCGGGCAGGTTCAGGCAGGCGACGGTCCGGCCGGCGTCGGCGAGCTGCTGCCAGACCGTGGGAACGCGGATCCGGCCCGAATGGTTGACCTTCATTCTGCCCGCGGCCGCATCGTAATAGCGGTGGTCGAACACGCCGTGCCGCGGCGGGTTGCAGCCGGTCATCATCGTCGTCCACGCAGCCGTCGTGACCGGGGGAATCGTCGAGGTCAGGGTCCCGTACGCGGCGCCCTTGAGCAGCGCGTCGAGGTTCGGCATCAAGCCCCGCCTACGCATCGGGTCGAGCACGGTCCAGGTGGCACCGTCCAGCCCGAGGACCACGAGACGATCGATCGGCTTCCGCATGAATCCGCCCCTTTCCAGTCTCATCGACCGCTCCGGCGGTCGAGTCCTACCCGCGCTGCCGGTCGCTGCTTAGCCTGCCTGGGCCAGCCGGTCATCGATGTCGATCGAGAAATCGGCCGTGTAGTAATTGGCGATCTGGTGCCGCTCGCCCTTCGACCGGTAAACCTGGCCCAGGGCGCGGCGCAGCTTGACCCCGACCGGCAAGCTCGAGCGGGCCTGCCGCAACCAGTCGCGATAGGCCGCGACGAACTTGCTGGCCCGCCCCGCAATGTCCGCGGGCGCGGGCGTCTTGATGCCCACGGCCATGACCGAATGAGGGAACGAGGCGTGTCCCTGAGATCCCGCCACCCGCGCTGCGTAAGGATCCATCAGCCGGCGCAAGCAGTTGGGCGTGAGCCGCCAGTAGTCGTCCGGATAGCCGTGGATCCGGAAATTGAGCGGAGTCGTGATCGCGAATATCCCGCCCGGCTCGAGGATTCGGAAGACCTCGTCGAACGCTCTCCGCACTTCAAAGACATGCTCGAACGTCTCGATGCAGAGGACGGTTCCCGCGGAGCCATCCGGCAGGTTGATGGCCGAGACGTCCTCCACCCGGTCCACGCCCGGACCTGGCCGCATGTCGCAGCCGACATAGACCTTGCCAGGAAACATCCCCCGGAGGTTGGCGTAACCTTCCTGCCCCTGGACCTGAAACGAGCCGAATTCATACACCGGGGCCGGACAGTCGAAGGTCTCGGCCACAAGGCGGCAGAATGCCTTGTTGTGGTCGCGCATTGCCGTCGCTCCTCCATGAGCCGGGCGACGGGGGATTCGTAGTCGGCCGAAATTCGATTGACCGGGAGCCCCCACGCGCCGGCCGGATCTTAGCGCGAACGCATAGAACGGTCAAGCGGAACCGTCACGCCCGTCACGTTGTCACCAGCAATCCTGGTGCAACCCCAAAGAAGAGTCAGATTAGGAGGAAGATTACGACTAGATGTCTGTTTCGTAAGTCCCTAGCCAGTTTTCTTGGTCTGCCGCT
>JBAUOX010000140.1:0-1752 GCA_049579985.1 Isosphaeraceae bacterium
GCTTGGTCTCGCACAGAAGTGACAGCGTGGCCGGTTATCTGGCTGTCTTCCGCGCCTTCCGCTCAATGGTAGACAGGGGACCTCGTTCATGCCAAGCAGCCCTGGAATCGTCTCCAAAATCCTCTGGCACTTCACGGGTGGCCCTCGCTGGGATGCTTCCAAGAACCGCCAGGAGGACAAGCCGAAACCGATAGATGATGCTTACGCCGCGTTGATCGCCGTCCTGAAGTCACGCGAATTGCGCGGAAATCCGGCGTCAGTTCATCATTCTTGCCCGAAAAGATGAACTGACACCGGATTACGCGCCAGACAACTTCCACGTGGCCTCGATTTCCTAAGATCAACCCGACTAAACGTTCGGAGCCTATTTCGGCGGGAGCAGAACATGAGCGTTGTCCACGTTCGGCACATCGAGAAGGCTCTGACAGCGATGTTTAAAGACCACGTCGATATGTCGGACTACAACGGGACACCAAATAAGAAACATGACGATGCCTTCATGAGCCGTTGCCAAGCCGCATACGCACTGGTTATGCTTGCCGACTTGACACCCGAGATCGCCGGGGCCGCCATCACTGACTCGTTTCATGACAACGGCATCGATGCATTGCTATTCCAGCACGATGAGAGCGTTCTATATATCATACAATCCAAGTGGCACTCCGAAGGGAAAGGTACAGTGCAACTTGGTGACATACATACATACGTCAAATGCATTAAAGACCTGATTGATGCCGACTTCAGCAACTTTAATGCGAAGGTGAAAAAGAGGAAAAGCGAAATCGAGGCGGCTCTCGATGATACCGCGATCCGTTTCGTGTTCGTCGTCGTCCACACCGGCTCACAGCCGCTCGCGCAGAACGCGAAGCGACCCCTGTCGGACTTGATCGTCAGCCTGAACGATACGAGTAATATTGCGTCGATGCACGAAATCTCCCAGCTTGAGCTGCACCAGTCAATTGCCGCGCAGGCAGAAGGAGCATCGATCAAGCTCGAAGTCATGCTCCACGAGTGGGGTCAGGCGAAAAGCCCTTACCCATCTTATTATGGGCAAATCGAGGCCGAAGATATTGGAAAATGGTGGGGGCAATTCGGTCAAGTCCTATTCGTGAGAAACCTGAGAAAGTTCACCGGCAAGACGGATGTAAATGACGGGATTATGGAAACCTTGAACAAGGATCCATCGAAGTTCTGGTATTTCAACAACGGGATAACCGTACTGTGCTCACGGCTCAAGAAAAAAGCAATCGGAGGAAGCAAACGGACATCCGGCGTCTTTTCCTGCGAAGGATTAAGCATCGTTAACGGGGCACAGACGGTCGGCTGTATCGGAGAAACTTATAAAAAGAGCCCTCAGTTAATACAACAGGCTCGTGTCAACATCAGGTTTATTTCAACAAGCAATGCTCCTGAAAGTTTCTCAAATGACCTCACCCGTGCAGCGAACACACAGAACCGGATCGAGAGAAGAGACTTCGCCGCCCTCGACCCGGAACAGGACCGACTCCGACGAGAATTGTATCTAGAAAATGGTAAGTTATATAGTTATAAATCAGGTGACGCTCAGCCCCCACCTGGGGATGGGTGCAGCATCGACGAAACAACAATCTCGTTAGCCTGCGCACACTCCGACCCCTCATTGGCTGTTCAGGCGAAGAGAGAAGTTGGAAAGCTGTGGGAGGACGTGACAAGACCACCTTACCGCTTGCTGTTTAACTCCTCGGTGAACGCGCTGAACATGTGGAGAACCGT
>JBAUOX010000141.1:0-3815 GCA_049579985.1 Isosphaeraceae bacterium
GTTCAGGAGTTCACGAAGCACCGACGTCGGGTGGTAGATCGCGGATTCGAATGCGGTGCGACGTGATCTCGGACGCGCGGAGTCGCCCGTCGTGGGATGGAGACGAGTCGGACCATTGGATTTATCCTGGCTGCTGGTCATCATGGTGCGAGCACTCCGTCCGGGCTTTGGAAGTGCGGCTTACTCGCCCCGGCCGTCCGTTGCGGACGCCGGAGTGCGCCTCGAAAGCAACGAACAAGGAGCCGAATCAACCGCCGGGTGAGGAACATCGATCCACCTGCGATAGCCGCCACGATCGACGTCACGGGCAGGACCGTCTCCGGGGAGAGGTAAGCCAGAAGGATATTCGGCGCGCTCATGGGATCTACCTCCTTGGACAAATCATGCGGAACAACTTCAGAGACGCAAGATCCTGGGGGTCGGGCGTGATGGCCCGGATCGCCGCGGCAATCAGGATGATGCACCGCCGGAAGTGCGGGAATCGCCTTCCCTGGCCCTTGATCACGCCCCATTTCGATGAGATCAAAGAAAGGAACCCCGAAAGCGATCGGGATTATCGCGAGTAATCGGCGGATTCGCCTGGAGGATCGACCCATTTTGGCAAATCGGACTGTAAAGTTTTGTGTCCGTCCGGTGGACTCCACCTGCCGCTGATTTGGCCGGGGGGGGCGCTCTGACCCCCCTGCGGAACCGAGGACGAGGCGCCCCGGCCGATCGACCTGGAATGCTGCCCGCAGGGCTCCAAAACGAAGTCATACCGCGGGCCTTGCACGTCGCCGGGCCCCAGGTTCGCGTCCGGCCAGCCTGGTGAGATGCTCGGCGTCATCATGAGATCAGCGAACGTCCCTCCATGGCGCCTCCCTTTTGAACCCCGAATGCGTCGAGAATCGTCGGGGCAAGGTCCGCCAGACCCGGATCGGACCGGCGTATGGGCCAGTTCATCAAGAGGATGCCAGGTACCAGCATCGGATCGATGATATGATCTCCACTCCACTTTTTGGTGTTGTCCTCGAAATGCCCCTCCGGGGCACCGCCCAGCGACGTTCCCCATGAAGCCCGGTAGCCCGGTGCGAAGTCGACCAGCAGGTCGGGAGCCTCGCTGACGAAGGGACCCGCGTAAACCGTCTCGCGGGGCCGCACCCGGCGAACCGCGACCGTGCCGCACGAGGGGTCGACCAGACCGCTCAGTCGCTCTGCGATCGCCGATTTCAGCGCGTCGACCGAACCGGCCTTGACGGTGCCTTGTGACTCGCGCCCCTCCAGGTTGAGGTAAATCCCGCCCAGGCCCAGCGCATAGGCGCTCGTACGAGACCAGTCCACGTCCAGCAGCAGGTCACGGCAACCCTGGCCCGGTCTCGCACCGTCGCGGAGGGCCAGCAGGCCGAGGTCCAGGAGCAGCGTGTTCAGATTGACGCCGCGCCGGAAGCTGCCGAAGCCATGATCGCTCAGCACGATCACGAGGGTCTGGTCATCGGCGAACTGAAGGGCCTTGCCCACGACCTCGTCCCCCCGCCGGTACTGATCCTCGATGACCCCCGCCAGCTCGCGCGGGGGCTTCCGGCCGCGGTTGGCCGGGTGGTCGGGTTCCCGGTATCGCCAGAACAGATGCTGCACGCGGTCGGGCGTGTCGAACAGACAGTAGAACAGGCCCTTGTCGAATTGCTCCAGCTCGTGCAGCATCATGGCCTCGCGCTCACGCCAGGCCAGGTTGCACTGGTCGATGAACGCCTCCTCGTCGATGCGCTCGTTGTTGATTCCGGTGTGGTCCTCGACCATCCCCGTGGTGTGAAACGTGCCGATGGCCGCGGCCAGCTCGCCGGCATAATCGGCGGGATGGCTGATCGGGAAAAGGGGACTCTCGGCGTCGAAGTTCACGGGGGACGCGTAGAGCTCGAAGGTCGGCTCGAGGCGGACCAGGTGGAACCGGACGAGCCCACGGATGGACTGGAGGAGCCCGACCTTGAACCGCACGCGCAGCCAGTCGCTCCACTGCCCCTCGCCGATTTCCAGCTCTGAGGGCAAGCCCGCCGAGCGCAGGACCACGCGCTTCGAGCCCGGGTCGGTTTGAACGGTGAGGTTGAACCGAAGGTCCGAGCGGTCTCTCGGCTGGCGCGGGCCGATCAGGTACGTCTCGATCGTCCCGTCAGCCTTCGGTTGTACCCGCACGAGGTTCTCGCTCTCTCTTGGCTTCATGTCGTGATTCGATGTGTAAAACGTGGGCGTGCCAAGTCCTCCGCGCAGGTCGGGTACGCCCATGCCCGAGAGCATCTTGCCGCGAAACACGTCTGGTGGATAGGTCACCGGGCAGCGCAGGATGGTCGAAGGGATCCCGGCGGCGCTCAACAGTTCCCACACCGGCGTTCCGTTCCGCATGTTGACGGCCCTGGGCGGCAGGAACGCGCCGCGCGACTCGTAGCGGTTGAGGGAGAGATCCGGCAGATAGGTCAGGGGATCGCGGCGGATGAAGTCGAAGATGCCGTGCCCACCCGGGTTCGTGCCCGTGGCGAAGGTGGACCACGCCACGGGCGTCTGCGCGGGGGTTGTCGTGGCGACCCGGGAGAACGCCCCCTCCGCGCGCAGCCGCTCCAGGTTCGGCAGCTCTCCCGCGGCGAGCATTGTCTGGACGATCGTCGGCTCAAGCCCGTCAAGCCCGATCACGATCACCTTCTTCAAGGCTACTCCCTCCAGGGATGAGCCGTCTCTGCCCAGGCAACATACGCCAGTAATCCGTCATTCGTTCACTTGACGTGCTCGACCCGCGGCCTTGACTTCGCTCGGCTTGCGCCGACGCCGCTGGCCAAGCCCAAAATGAGGCCCGGATGGCGTTTGGCCGTGACGCCCGCGGAGCGACGCCCTGCGGCCCCAATATGCAACGAGCCGGAACAGGCTCTTGCCGAACATCAGGACCACAGCCGCGACGGTGGCGAGGAGAGATGTCACGGGCAAGACCGTTTCCGGGCCAAAGTACGCGAGAATCAGATGAAGTTGAAGCATCTCACTTGCCTCCCTGCAAACGAGGATCGAATAAAAATGAGTAGCCGGTGAGCCATGCGGATATGTTCGTTCCGCCTGGCCCGAAAGAGACCGGCGCCCGGATGGAAATGTGTTTGCACTCGAGAACTGGCACGCTCAGAGCTGCTGCGATGAGCCTCGAGCGGTCGTTCCCGTCACGTGGACCAAGAGCGAATGCTCGCCGTGGTGTGGCGAGACTGATTGGCCAGAGCGAGGCGAGGGCCATGAGGAAGATTCAGCAGGTCATGCGACAGAGCGAGTGGATCAGCGCAGAGCTGCACGGAACCGGCTCGGAGGCGTACGATGAGCCGGCGCGACCCGATTGCACCGAGAGCAAATCGAGATCGAACGGGACATGTTGCGACTTATGAGAATTTCCCGCCTCGTTGACCGTAAGCTGGGATGCCAGTTGGTAAGACGCTAGACAGGCCTCGTCAGGCGCGCTTTCCTCGAACGGAATTGAACCGTTGGGCGGAGGGAATTTTTCGTTGTGAGTCGTGAGGCGATCCAGGTGCAGAGGAGGGATTACCCCGGACTCTTCGCGTTCGGCGATAGCTTCGATGATCCGAAAGAGCCTGGTGGATGCGAGGCTGTCGGTGTCTGGAGTGACCGCCTGGGTTACCTCCGCTATCAGCAGAGCAACCATGCAAAACGACTTGAGGTTGCTCCCTCTGACCATGCGAGCACCGCCATCCGTGACAAGCTCGACGGCATGCATCCTTCACGACTGGAAGGTACCGTCCCTATCAACTATTCGCTCATTCTTGTCAAGCGATAATCGTTTGAGAGCGGTCCCCTTTTTT
>JBAUOX010000142.1:0-3258 GCA_049579985.1 Isosphaeraceae bacterium
TGACACCTTTCCTCCCCGCCAGATGGATTCTGCTTGGCGCCGCTGAGGGCATGAGCGCGACTCGCCGATTCATGGCTCAGGCGGGGCGGCAGGCTCTCCGCTGCTGGTTTCCGGGAACGGGTGCTTCACCGTGAGGACGGGGCAGTGTGCCTTCCGTGAAACCGCCTCGGCCACGCTGCCCATCAAGAGCCGGCTGAGCCCCGTTCGTCCGTGACTTCCCATCACGATAATGTCGCTCGAGATTTCCTTGGCCGTGCGCAGGATTTCGGTCCCCGCATCTCCCTCCTTGAGGACCCGCTCGATCTTGATGGAAGCATCAGGCGGCTGCAACTTGTCCAGTTCCCCCCGTAACTCGCGATCCACCTCTTCGGGGGTAGTGATCAGGGCATGAACTTCGCCACCCATCATCTGTGGCGGCTTGACATGGACCACGACCAGTCGCGCGTCATAGTCTCGCGCCAGCGCGCAGGCCAGATCGAAGGCGCTTCTCGCGCGTGCGGAGAAGTCGGTCGGATGGAGGATCGTGTGAATCGGTAGCATAAGAGGCTCCTTCGGCATATCCGATTGGGGACGCACCGCGACGGTCAGACAAAGAGCCGGAACAGCCGCATGACCAATACCAAGGACTCGGGCAGCGTCAGCGAGCGAACCATGGGCAAATGACGTTCCGGTCCAGGTTACCGGTGCGCAAGTTGATCTCGCTGGATCTTGAGCGTGGAAGCTGCTCTCATTGAGCGATTGCATCCACTGCATGAAGCTCGGCTTGCCGCACCTTTTCCGGCAGGGGAATGTAGCCGAGCGCCACGCTGTCGTTCTGGCCATCGGTCAAACAGTATTTCAAAACGTCCTTCAGGGCGGCGGTGGTTCGAGAGTTCCCATCGTGTTTGCGGACGAGCAGCCAGGTGTACGTGACGATGGGATAGGAGTCTTTACCCTCGGGGTCGGGGACCCAGCCACGCAGGTTCTCCGGCAGGGGGGCCGAGTTCAAAGTCGCCTGACCGCTTTCCAGGCTGGGCTGCATATATTCCCCCGACCTGTTCTGGAGCCAAGCCATGGGGAGTTTGCTCTTCTCCGCGTGGCCGTAGCCCAGGTAACCGATCGAGCCGGGTTCCTTCTGGATAAGGGCAACCATGTCGTCGCTGCCCCTGGCTGCCGTTCCCGCGGGCCAGACCACAGTCATGCCCTTGCCGGGCCCGCGCTTCCAGGCATCGTTGATCGCACTCAAGTGCTGGGTGAAGACAAACGTTGTGCCGCTCGCTGCCTGCCGGTGAATCGGGCTGATTTTCAGCTTCGGCAAGCTTGCCCCCTGATTCGACTCTGCGATTTTCGGGTCGTCCCAACTGGTGATTGTCCCGAGGAAAATCCCGGCGTAGGCGTCGCGTGAAAGTTTGAGGTTTCCCGAAAAGCCCGGCAGATGGTAAGCCAGGACGACGTTGGCCGCGGTCACCGGCAGCAGTTGGACTCCTCCTCCAACCTTGTCGATTTGCTCGTCGGTCATCCCGGCATCGCTGGCACCGAAGTCAGCCCTCCCCTCCGTGAATAGGTCGATGCCGGCACCGCTGCCCATCGAGAGGTAGGTGACGCGGACTTCCGGGTGCGCTGCATGGTAATCCGCAAACCACTTCTGATACAGCGGCGCGGGGAAAGTCGCGCCGGCACCCTGAATCGTGACACTGCCGTTCGCAGTTTTCGAGCCGGAGCCGGAGCAAGAGGCAACTGCCAGGGAGAAGGCCACGAATAGCAGACTGATGGCTCGGCAAGGCATGGACTTGTACTCCTCGTCAAAGGAAAAGTGGCAGCAAGAGCCCTGGATCCCCGGTCAGACGAATAGCCGAAACAGCAGGAAGAATCCCGCCGCCAGCAGCATCGCCACCGGCAGCGTCAGGACCCAGGCCAGGGCGATGCTCTTGATCGTGGACATTTGCAGGCCTGATTTGTTGGCTGCCATCGTGCCTGCGACTCCGGAGGAGAGCACGTGAGTTGTGCTCACAGGCATGCCCAGGATGTCGGCCATGCCGATGGTGGTCATGGCGACCAGCTCCGCTGAAGCCCCCTGAGCATAGGTCAGGTGGGTCTTGCCGATCTTCTCGCCGATTGTCGTCACGATGCGCTTCCAGCCCACCATGGTACCCCCGCCCAGCGCGAGGGCGACTGCTGCCAGCACCCAGGTCGGCGCGTATTCGATGTTGCCTCGCAGCGTTGCCCGTGACTGGCCCAGGATGGCCGCTTTCTGTTCCGACAGGACAGGGAGAATGCGAGCCTGCAGGTGGGTGAGTGCGTTCTCGATCATCAGGGTCTTGGTGCGAATCTGCCACCGCAATTCCTGGCTCAGATCTCTGGGTGCCGTACTCCCCGCCAGGTCGGTATTCAGCGACTCCGTCAGTTCCTGCACCGTGTGCAGATCGGGATCGCTGAGTCGGTCTTCCGGAGGAGCCCCCACCAGGGAGTCTTCCGCCAGGGAGTGTTCCGCGGCGCGGGCCTCGGGAATGAAGGAAAACGCCAACCCCGAGAAGGTCGGTCTGGTAACAGCCACCGCTTTTTCGACCTGAGGATCGCAGATGATATCCTGAATGTTGCTCGCTGCGTGGCCCACCTGACGGAATTGCTCCGGAGACTGTGCCATGTTCAGGGCATAGTGGGCTGGCACCAGGCCGATCAGGATCAGCATGATCAGACCGATCCCCTTCTGGCCGTCGTTGGAGCCGTGCGCAAAGCTGACACCAGTGCAGGTCAGGATCAGGATGGCGCGAATCCACCACGGCGGGGGTTTGTCGCCATCGGGGGGATGGTAAAGTTCAGGATTCTTCACCAGGCGCTTGAGCAAGATCAGCAGCCCCGCTGCCAGGGCGAAACCGATCAGGGGCGAGATGAGCAGCGACAGGCCGACCTCCCACGCCTTATGCCAGTTGATGCCCGTGCCAAAGTGGCCCGCCAGATACGAATTGGCCAGACCCACTCCGATGATGGCACCGATCAGGGTGTGCGAGCTGGAAGCCGGGATGGCCAGGTACCAGGTGCCGAAGTTCCAAATGATCGCGGACAGCAGCAGGGCCATCACCATGGCCATGCCGGCGCCGGTGTCGATCTTGACCAGCAAATCCACAGGGAGGAGGTGCACGATGCTGAAGGCGACCGCAATGCCGCCGAGCAAAACCCCCAGGAAGTTCATAAACCCCGACCAGACCACCGCGATTTGTGGTTTGAGGGACTTGGTGTAAATGACCGTCGCCACTGCGTTGGCGGTGTCGTGAAAGCCGT